>JAUIEY010000126.1 GCA_030429685.1 Gammaproteobacteria bacterium | reverse complement strand
ACTGCTTAATAAAAAAGGCCCGCTTTGCGGGCCTTTTTTTATTATTGGCGCGCCCGAAGGGATTCGAACCCCTGACCTCTGCCTCCGGAGGGCAGCGCTCTATCCAGCTGAGCTACGGGCGCATGAATAAAGTCCGGGAACTGTCTGAATATCCGCTTCTGACCAGCGAAAAAGGTTGGGCATCCGTGCCCCGGCGCACAAGCTAAGACTATAATCCAATCTCGCGACCAGGCATCCAAGCCATTAGGGCGCGATGATACCGGCAGATTTACATTAATGCTATTCGACGCGACCACAAAAGATACTTTTCTGAATATTTTCGAGGGTGCCCCCGAGCATACGTTGCGGCCCGGCGAAATGTTGATTCATGCCGGGTCGGAAGCGGAACAGGTCTACAACATCCTTGATGGAACTCTGATGGTCAGCCGCATCGGTAACGACGGCCGCCGTCAGGTGCTGAGCTTTTTGTTTCCGGATAATTTTATCGGGCTTACCACGGATCGTTATTTCTTTTCTGTGCAGGCGGTTACCGCCGCGCGCATTGTTGCGCGGCCGCGAGCCATGCTGGAAGCGCGGCTCGATAAGGATCCGGAAGCAGGGCGAGCTTTTTTAAACATGGTCTATCGGGTGCTGGAAAATTCCATGGACCTGATTTACAGCCTGGGTCAGCGCACGGCTGTCGAACGCGTGGCGGTGTTTTTGCTGTATCTGCGTTATCGCCATCGCCTTGCCAGCCATCTGGATGATACAGCGCCCGAACTGGCCACTGTTGCGCTGCCCATGTCACGACAGGACATCGCGGACTTTCTGGGCCTGAAAAAGGAAACCGTCAGCCGCAGTTTCACCCAGCTCGACGATCGCGGTCTGATCAGCCGCCCGGACAATGCCCGGGTGATAATCGACGATCTGGAGGGTTTGCGGAAGCTGGCCGGTATCCTGGATTTTTCCTCGCCGCTGCGGCCCATGGTCTGAAAACGACGGCCTGAGACCAACGGCCTGAGACAGGGCAGAGCGCCACAGCAGGCGGCTTTCAGGGTGCCGGTATAATCCGTATACTTGCCGCCCCGGCTCGCAGCGACGACCAGAATCCGGTTGCCTGGCGAGCACAGAATTCACAAGTTTGGAGTGCGTCGAAGCCATGAGTAGCGACGATCAAAAGAATGTAGACCTTATCCTGCTGACCATCGGTGTGCTGATTGGTGTCGCAGTGGGTTTGTTCGTGATAGCCCGTGACATGGGCAATGAAAACATGGCGCGCATGCAGCTCAACGATCCCAAGTACCAGGCTGCTGTTAATCGCCGCATCGAACCCATCGGCCGGGTAGTACTGGACGGTGAAGTGGTCGAGGACCCGGGTGTGACGGCAGTAACCGAAGCCGCAGCGGCCCCTGTCCTGATGACCGGCCCGCAGGTCTACAACGCTGCCTGTCTTGCCTGCCACGGTGGCGGTATCGGTGGCGCGCCGAAAACCGGTGTTGCAGCAGACTGGACGGCACGCATTGCAAAAGGCCGGGATGTCCTCAACGATCACGCCATTAACGGTTTCCAGGGAACCGGTTTCATGCCCCCCAAAGGCGGCCGGGTTGATCTGTCGGACGAGGAAATTATTGCTGCGGTGGACTACCTGGTCGAACAGGTCCGGTAGCTGTTTCCGGCAGATTTAAATCAGTCGCCGTTTTCCAGCGAACGCAATAGCGCTTCAATAAAAGCCGCGCGCTGTTCTGCCAGCTGTGCGGCAAGCTCCGTGTCCGGCTGATAGCGCTCCAGTGCATCGCTGACCGCAATTCCCTGCGCTTCCAGCACGGCTTCGAGGATGCGTTGCCGATCCCTGAGTGTCCAGACTTCCCCGGCCAGCGTCAGCAAGGCCTTGCCCAGCCGGTCAATATCAACATTGCGCAGGTTCGGTGTTGTGTCCGTCATGTTGTATGTCCGTTGCCGGCCTTGCGTGCAATCAGCACAAAGGGATATTGATGCGGCCCCAGTCCTTCCCAGCTGGCCTCGGCAAAGCCTGCCGCCAGTGCCAGATCGGCGAGACTGGTACTGGCGTATTCCCGCCAGTAAGGATCGCCGCCATGCACCTGGTTCCAGTAGTCGTTTTTCCAGCGATCGTAAGCATCAAACGCATGGTATGCCTTGACATCACCTATAACCGTATAGCCACCCGGACGGGTTACCCGCAGGCATTCGCGCAGCACTTCTGCGGCTGCTGCCGTGGGTAGTTCATGAAAAACGGCGTAACTGGTCACCAGGTCAAAGTGATCGTCCGGCTGACCGGTGGCTTCACCCCCGGCCTGAAACAGTTCCCAGTTCAAGCCATGCTCGTTGGCATAGCGTTGCGCCTGTTCAAGTTGCCGGGCGCTCAGGTCGCACGCGCTGATGCGGGCATCGGGGAACACTTCGGCAATGCCCTGAGTGTACTGGCCACTGCAGCAACCGATTTCCAGAATACGCAGCGGATCTGTAACCGGCGCGGCTGCCGCCACACTTTTGCGGACGGCATAAATCATGCCGGCAAAATTCGGGTTCACCATTTTGCGGTGGATCAGTTCGCCGTGTACAAACCCCATGTAGTCGTGGCCGTCCCAGCCGCCGGCGGACTTGTGGAACTCGTAGCCCTCCCAGTATGCCGGGCGCGGCGGGTGGTCGGCATAGTGCACCGCGTGCGGCTGCTGTTGCAGGCGGTCGAGTTCGGCAGTCACTTCATCGCGTATTTCTTCAAAAGCAGCCATTGCCAGGGAACCGTGTTGTTCGAGAGTCCAGTCACGACACAGGCGCAGTAACCGGAATTCGGGCACGTCTTCCAGCAGCGGAGTCAGTGTTGCATGCAGCGCATCAATGCCGGCGGGCAATTCGGCATTAGCCGGCCGGGTCGCCGCAGTTCTGGCATCGGCAAGTTGTTCCAGCCGGTCGCTCAGGATGCGCAGATCGGCCAGAAACTCGATTGCTGCACGGCCGTGCTGGTGCAGGGCGTATTCCATGCTCGCAGTCTAGACAAACTCATTCATCCAGCCGGGGACGCAGACTCAGAGCTTCCGCCACGTGGGCAGCGCGAACGGATGTACTGTCCCGCATGTCTGCCACGGTGCGTGCTACCCGCAGGGTGCGGTTGCAGGCACGATGTGACAGCCCCATTTGTTCGGCTGCCTGGCGCAACAGCTTGCGACCTTCCAGGTCCGGCCGGGCATATTGCTGCAGATCGCGATTGTCCAGAGCCGCATTTAGTTTGCCCCGCTCGGCAAGCGCCAGATCCCGCATGCGACAAACGCGCTCGCGCACACTGGCAGAACACTCGGCAACCGGCGTATCAAACAGTGCCGGCGGTTCCCGGGCCACGTTAAGGCCGATATCGATGCGGTCCAGAAACGGGCCGGACAGTTTTTCCCGGTAGCGGCGAATGCGGTCGGGGGTGCAGCGGCATGCATGCAGAGGGTCACCCAGGTAGCCGCAGGGGCAGGGGTTCATGGCGGCTATCAGCTGGGTGTGCGCCGGAAAAGTAACGCTGCGATGACTGCGGGCAATGGATATGCTGCCGGTCTCCAGCGGTTCGCGCAGCACCTCAAGCACATGCCGACCGAATTCCGGCAGTTCATCCAGAAACAGCACGCCGTTGTGCGCCAGTGACAGTTCGCCGGGCCGCGGAATACTGCCGCCGCCCGCCAGCGCTACCGCCGATGCAGTGTGATGCGGTGCCCGAAACGGGGGTGTGCGCGGGTCGGGCCAGTGGCGCGGTGCTATGCCTTTTAGTGAATACAGTACGGCGCTGGCCAGGGCAGTGGCGTGATCCGGTGGCGGCAATATGCCGGGCAGACGGCGGGCGAGCATGCTTTTGCCAGTGCCGGGCGGTCCGCTCATCAGCAGGTGATGGCCGCCCGCAGCAGCGATTTCCAGTGCGCGCCTTGCCGCTGGCTGGCCGCTGATGTCGCTCAGGTCAGGCAGCGTTGCGCGGGTGCTCATGGCCAGCGGTTCGGCAGCCGGCAATTCCGCCGCATCACTCAGCCAGGCCGTGACCGCGGCGAGGCTGTCGGCCAGGCGCACACGCTCGTCGCGCAGCAGGCCCACTTCGGCCGCCGCGGCTGCCGGCACCACGATTTGCCGCCCGGCGCTCAGCGCGCCCATCGCGACAGGCAGCAAACCGGGCACGCTGCGCAGTTCGCCCGCCAGGCTTAGTTCACCGGTGAGTTCGCAGTGTTGCAGTTTGTCAGCCGGTAATTGCTGCGAGGCACACAAAATGCCGATGGCAATAGGCAGGTCATAGCGGCTGCCGGATTTGGGCAGGTCGGCCGGCGCCAGGCTGACCACAATATGGCGGTCCGGCATGGCGAAGCCGGAATTTTGCAACGCTGCCTTTACCCGGTCACGGCTTTCGCGCACCGCGGTTTCGACCAGACCGACAACCGACAGGCCTGGCAGGCCGGGCCCGACATGGACCTCGACCAGTACTTCAGCCGCGCGGGCGCCTTCGGGCGCCCGGCAGCGCACGGTAACGGGTTGCATGGATTGCCGGCAGCTGACGTGTCGCGTCAGGTATCGGGCGCGGCCGAATCGCGTTGCTGCTGCAGTTCGGCCAGCTGCTGTTCCAGCCGGTCAAGTTTTTCGCGGGTGCGCTCCAGCACCTTGCGCTGCACTTCGAATTCCTCGCGTGTTACGAGCTCGAGTTTGTCGAGGCCCGCACTGAGCAGGCCGCGAAAATTGTCGCGCAGGTCATCACGCAAGCCTTGCAGCTCGCCCGGAACGGCATCGGCCAGTTTGCCGGCAAGATCATCCAGCGTGTTTTTGTCCATGTTCCTCTCCGGCGGCGGTGCCGCATTCTATGCACGCTTTTCGCGCACTGCTGCCATGCCGTGCACCGCGGTGGTGCGGGCCGATCCGGTGCATTTTCTGCAACCCGCCGAAAAATATAGCTTTTATAAAGTTGGCACGCTTCCTGCTTAGAGCAGTGAGGGAGTGATGGGATGGTGACACCCGCACTGAATTCTCGCAATACAAAAAAGGGTTAATAAAGTGAAGAAACAAGTTTTGACAGCGGCGCTGTTCGGCATCCTGGCAACGCCGGCACTGGCCGTGGAAGTGACCGGCAACGCGGGCGTGGTTTCCGAGTACGTGTTCCGGGGTATCCCGTCGTCGGACGGCAGCGCTGCAGCGCAGGGCGGCCTGGACGTGGCGTGGGATTCCGGTTTTTACCTGGGTACCTGGGGTTCGCGCGTGGATTTCGCCGGTTCCGATGGTATTGAAATCGATCTCTATGGTGGCTGGGGCGGCTCCTATGAAGACTTCAGTTACGGCATCGGCGCGACGCTCTATACCTATACCGATGACGCCGACGAGGATTACACCGAAATCAATCTGAGTGCCGGCTGGAAGTGGTTCACCATTGACTACGCCATCGGCGAGTATGAAGCGCTGGGCGGACCGGACGTTGACTACGATCATTTCTCTATCACCGCTGAGTATGAAGGGCTGTACGCCAAATACGGCTCCAACGGCGACGACCTGTGGATGGGCGTGGACTCCGACTACTACGAACTGGGCTACGGCGGCACTGCCAGCGTCGGTGACGAGGACCTGTTCGACTACTCAATCTCTTTTGTCGCCAGCGACAAGGGTCTGCTGGTCGGCTCGATGTCTGAAAACCGTCTGATCTTTGGTATCACCAAAGGTTTCAACATCCTGAACTGATAACCAACCAGGCCGGGCGGCGTATGCGGGCGCAGAACTCGCGACCCCGTCCGGCTTTCACGGAGAAGCAACATGAAACTCATCACCGCAATCATCAAGCCGTTCAAG
>JAUIEY010000125.1 GCA_030429685.1 Gammaproteobacteria bacterium | reverse complement strand
AGGCGTGCGCGGCTCGGTGGCGGCGGAACATGGCATCGGCCTGGAGAAAAAAGCCTGGCTTGATCTTTGCCGCAGTCCGGCGGAGCTGCAGCTGATGCGCCGCATGAAAGCCGCGCTGGATCCGCAGGGCATGCTCAATCCCGGGCGCGTGTTTGACACTGCGGGCGGGTCATGAATCGGCGTCCCGGAGCTGCCAGCGCGCAGGTCGCCGTGCAACTTGTGGGTGTTGGTGAACAGCGCGATCACGATGAAGTGGTCGTCGAGGAGCCGTTACTTATCCGGCTGGCCTGGCCGGGCGGTAGTCAGGCCGTTTCGGTGACCATGCGCACCCCCGGTGCCGATGGCGAACTGGCGCTGGGATTTTTGTTTGGCGAAGGGATATTGCCGGCCGACGCTGTCGTAACCGGAGTTCAGGTTGAACAGCAGGGCGCGCAGGGCGACAGCGTGACGGTGTCATTGGCGGCTGCACCGGACCCCGCGCTTACTGCCACTGAGCGCAACTTTTATATGACGTCATCGTGCGGTATTTGTGGCAAAGCAGCGCTGGAAGCGGTACGCACGCGCAGTGCCTACAGTCTGGCAGCAGACAGCCTGACGGTCAGTGCCGCTACTCTGCAAAAACTGCCGGCGCAGCTGATGGAACGGCAGGCGGTGTTTGCCAACACGGGCAGCATTCATGCTGCAGCGTTATTTGATGCCGACGGGGTGCGCGGCGCAGTGATGGAGGACGTTGGTCGACACAACGCCCTGGATAAGCTTACCGGTCTGGCCTATGCCGAAAGCCGGCTGCCGTTCAGTACATGCGGCATTGTGGTCAGCGGCCGCGCCAGTTTCGAACTGGTACAAAAAGCCTGCATGGCAGGCAGTCCGATGCTGGCTGCTGTCGGGGCGCCGTCGAGTCTGGCGGTTGAACTGGCCTGGGAGGCCGGCATGACGCTGGTAGGTTTTGTGCGAGCTGACCGGTTCAATGTTTATGCGGTACCGTCACGGGTAATACAGGACTGATCCCGGCGCTGTTTTGGCGGTCAGATTTTTGCGGTAACAAAAGCGTTGTTGCGCATTTCATTGCCAACTGTGGTATTCGGGCCGTGCCCGGGTATGACCAGAGTTGCTTCGTCCAGGGTATACAGCCGGCTCTGAATAGAATGAATCAATTGCTGGGTATTGCCGCCCGGCAGATCTGTGCGGCCGACCGAGCCGAGAAACAGCGTGTCGCCTGCGATCAGTAACCGGGCTTGCTCGATATAAAAACTCATAGAGCCGGGCGTGTGTCCGGGCGTGTGAATGCAGTTTCCGGGCAGGCAATTCAGTTCCTCGTCATGCTCCAGCCAGTGATTCGGATCGGGTACCGGCGTGTATGGCACACCGAATAACGCGCACTGATGTTCCAGCGCTTCCCACAGAAACATATCGTCCCGATGCAGGCAGTTGCGCGCACCCGTCTGCCGATTTATCTCGCCGGCTGCAAGAATGTGGTCCAGATGGGCATGGGTGTGAATCAGCGCTTCAATGCTCAGGCCCAGCCGCTTGGCGGTCGCCAGAATGAGCTCGGGATTTCCCCCCGGGTCAAACACATAGCCGCGGCCGCTATCGGTATCGCCGATGACGGTGCAATTGCACTGCAAAGGACCGACAGGAAAGCTTTCGTGGACAATATTCATCATCACCATCCGGTTACACTGCCTGCAATCATACCCAAGCAGCTCAAAGCCATGGATAATACTGCAATAAGCAACAGCGGAGCGCCTGTGAAGACAGACCTGGAAATTAAGAACGAAGAGATTGTGACGCAGTTTTGCCTCGACTGGGCCAAACGCGATGCACACCTGCTGGCCGACTACCTGGCCGACGATATTGTTTACCAGATGTATGAGGGCAATCCGGATATCGTCGGCAGGGAGCAATTCATCCAGACCATGGATGGTTTTCTCAAAGGCCTTAAGGAAGTGGAATGGGAGATTCTACGTACATACTCCGTGGGCGAACTGGTGATAAATGACCGCATAGATCATTTTATTGCCGACGATGAGGCGAAAAGTTTTCACCTGCCCATTGCGGGTTGGTTTCTGGTCCGCGACGGTAAAATAAAAATCTGGCGGGACTATTCCCTGCCGGCGGGAATGCAGCAGGTGGACAGTGCCAACCCAGGCCGGTCCCCTGACAAGTGAGTAAGGAAGAACACATGGTTGCCAACGAATCTCAGGCGACAAATGTCGTCAGTCAGCTTGCGGAAGCTATCGGCCGGGACTTCGTCCTGACCGGTGACGAGGATCGCAACTTCTATGCGATGGATGTCTATGCGCAGCGGGAGCTGCCTATTGCGGTGGTGCAGCCCGGGTCATTGTCCGATGCGATAGAGATCTCGCGCATCGCTGATGCGGCCGGTGTGGCGCTAGTACCGCGCGGCGGCGGCGCCTCCTATACCGATGCCTATCTGCCCGACACCGCAAATTCCCTGCTGGTCGATACTTCGCGTATGAACCGTATCCTCGAGATCAACGAAGAGGATATGTACGTGACGGTTGAGCCGGGCGTGACCTGGGCCGACATGACTGCGGCGCTCAATGCGAAGGGTTTGCGCACCCCATTCTGGGGGCCGTTCTCCGGGCTGGCCGCCACTATCGGCGGGTCGATGTCACAAAACAGCGTCAGCCTGGGTTCCGGTTTTTACGGCATATCGGCGGATTCGGTGCTGTGTTTCGAAATCGTGCTGCCGGGGGGCAAATTGTTGCGTACCGGCTCCAGCGCTATTGAGACCAGTACGCCTTTCTTTCGCGGCTACGGGCCCGATCTTACCGGCCTGTTTACCGGCGATGCCGGCGTGCTCGGGCTCAAGGCACGCATTACCTTGCGGCTGATTCGCAACCCTACGTTTAAGCTGTCCTGTTCATTTGGTTTCGACAGTTTCGACCAGATGGCGGCCGGCGCTGCGGAAGCCGCCCGCGTCAACGTGTGTTCAGACAATTTCGGTCTGGACCCGAAACTGCAGCAGGGCCAGCTTGGCAGTCAGGACACGTCGGCAAAGATGGAGGCGGCCAAAGCGGTTTATGCAGCTGCCCGCAACCCTGTCGACGGGCTGTGGAAACTGATCAAAATGGCAATCGCCGGAGAGCGTTTCCTGAAGGCCTTTCCGTATGCCATGCATTTTAATGTTGAGGGTTACAGCAAGGCCGAGGTGAGCACCAAACTGGATCTGGTGCGTCAGGCCTGTGCGCCGCACGGTCATGAAATTGCCAACACCATTCCGACCGTGCTGATGGCCAACCCCTTTATTCCCCTGTATCCGATCCTCGGGCCGCGCGGGCAGCGCTGGGTGCCGCAGCACGGCATTCTGCCGTTTTCGCGGTTGCCGGCATTCCACGCCCGCCTGCATGAGCTGTATGCCGAATATGAAGAGCGCATGCATCAGCACAAGGTGGAATACGCCGCGATGTTTACCAGTATAGGCACCAACGGTTTTCTCTATGAACCGGTGTTCTACTGGGAGGATGACCGTACCGCATTCCACAAACGCTACCTGCCGCAGGAGTATCTGGATGTGCTGCCGGAATACGCAGCCAATCCGGAGGGTCGCGCACTGGTCAAAGAGATGAAGCAGCGCATCATCGATATCTTCCATGAGTTTGGCGCCATCCACATGCAGATCGGCAAGTCGTATCCCTACATGCGCGGGCGCGACCAGCATGCGGCTGACCTGATCGGCGCTATTAAAAAGCAGGTTGACCCCGACGGACTGATGAACCCGGGCGGTCTGGGGATCTGATTGTCTGCGTTATCCCGGCGTTTCCCGGGTGACTGAATATTTGAGTAATTCACTAATGAGCAGCGAAATTTCGCGCAGGACTATATTGATGGGCACAGGCGGTCTCTTGGTAGCATCAGTGGAGGGCGCCTTGCCCGAGTTTGCGCCGGGTGCGGCGCCCGGTAGCGTTGCTCTCGCGACACCGGAAGCCAATCTGGCTAATTTTATTCGCATGGCAGCCAGCCTCGAGGAGGTGGATTGTCCGTGGTGGTACAACGGCACGGTTTACGCGCTGGTCGGCGAGACCATGAACCCGCGGCCTTTGTTCCGTTTTTCCGGCATGGAACTGTACCTCGTTACCCATCTGGAAGACGGTACCTACGAGCTCACGGGCAATACCGTGACGTTTTTCCGCACGCTGGACGGTGAGGCCTGGCTGAACGAATATGAGAATCCGTTTACCGGTAAGCTCAACAAGGTAGGGGCGGCAATTCAGGGCGGCGGACCGGGACGCGGTTTCAATTTGTCGACGCAAGGTATTCGCTTTACCGCGCTGAAAGACTCCATCCCCGATGAGCCGCTGAAAAAGTGGTGGAATGTTGCTGCCGGCAAAGTCTGGATGAACAATGACACGGTCTATCCGCCGGGCTTGCCGGCACCGCGTGGTCAGGCGCAGTCAATGTTTGCTGAGCTGCAGGAATTCGATAACCCGAGCGTCCTGCGCTTGTCCAGCGTCTTCAGTTCTACCGTTACGATGCCCTGGCTGCACTGGATGGAAATGGATGACCACGAAGGCCATCACGGGCGGCTTCGCGGGCAGCCAGACGCGCCTCGGGCTCGAGCCCGCGCAATTCGGCCTCGATCCGGTAGAGTTCGCCAATGCGCTTCACACCTTCTTGTGCGATTGGCGCAGAGCCGGTGCGGGTGACCTCGACGAGCTTGCGGCGGGCCGCGCCGGTGTCGACGAGGAACGGGAACGGGAACGGCCGCCGCGGCTCGTAGCCGAGGATGACGTTCTCGAGGACCGACAGGTTGTCGGCCAGCATGAAGTGCTGGTGGACCATGCCGATACCACGCTCGATGGCGTCCTTCGGGGTCTTCATCACGGCTGGGGCGCCGTTGATACGGATCTCACCGCTGTCGGGCGGCTGCATGCCGTACAAGATCTTCATCAGGGTCGACTTGCCAGCCCCGTTCTCGCCGACGATGGCATGGATCTCCCCGACCCCGACCGACAGATTGACGTCATCGTTGGCGAGGACGCCAGGAAACGACTTGGTGATGTCGATCAGTTCGACGGCCCGGTTCGATTCGGCCACTGATGCCTCCGCAAACGTCCACTAAATAGCAGCGAGACCCGAGGCTAGCGCCTCGGGTCTCGCTGTACCGAACTGGTCGGTGGTTTTCTTGGGGTCGACTACGCCTCTGGCGTCGTCGGAACCTCGACATCGCCAGCGATGATCGATGCACGCATCTCATCGAGCTGGTCGGTGATGTCGTCGATGTACCCACCGGAGGTGGAGTAGCCGACGCCATCGGCGCCGAGGTCGAAGGCCAACACACCGGACTGCTGACCGTCGGAGATGTAGCTGCTGATGGTTGCATAGACAGCAACGTCAACACGCTTGATCATCGACGTCAGGATGTACGGCTTGAGGTCATCGCCCACCTGGTTGTACTGGTCGGAGTCGACACCGATCGCCCACACGTGGGTGTTGGCCTCGGAGTACTCCTTGGCAGCCTCGAAGAGACCTGCGCCGGAACCACCTGCGGCGTGGAAGACAACGTCAGCGCCGTCCTCGTACATGGCCGTACCGGCTTCCTTGCCCTTTGCAGGGTCAGCGAAACCGGAGAAGTCCGGAACGGAGGTCAGGTACTGGACGAGAACCTCGATGTCCGGATTGATCTGCTGGGCACCGAAGACGTAGCCAGCCTCGAACTTCTTGATGAGGTCGACGTCGACACCACCGATGAAGCCGATCTTGCCGGTCTCGCTCTTCAGAGCAGCGGCCGCACCGACGAGAGCAGAACCCTGCTCCTCAGCGAAGACGAGCGATGCCA
>JAUIEY010000124.1 GCA_030429685.1 Gammaproteobacteria bacterium | reverse complement strand
CAGACCTATCTGGATGCCGGCACGGTGCCGGTGATCAGCCCGCTCGGTTACGGCGCGGCCGAGCAGTCGTTGCTGAACATTAACGCCGATACCATCGCGGCCACGCTGGCCGCTGACCTGCATGCCGAAAAGCTGATTCTGGCCACCGGCGCGCTGGGCATTTTTGAAGACATCAATGATAAGGGTTCGCTGGTGTCATACACCGACCTGGCCGGGCTCAACCGGCTGCGGGAAAACGGCTCGCTGGCCGATGGCATGTTGCCCAAAGCCAAAGCCATCGAACTGGCGGTAACCGGCGGGGTGCCGCGGGTACACGTGATTTCCTATGCAGTCACCGACGGCCTGCTGCTGGAAATTTTCACCAACGAGGGCACCGGCACGCTGGTGGTTAAGAGCATTGCGGCGCTGACGGCGGCGGAACAGTCCGCGGGCGCTTAACGATACGTATTCGGGCGGAGCAAAACATGAAACGTCTCTGGGACAAGGGCGAACCGCTGGATCAGCGGGTGCTGCGGTACACGGCGGGCGAGGATCACATCCTCGATGCCCGGCTGGTGCCTTACGACGTGCGCGCTTCGGTTGCGCACGCGGCCATGCTGTGCGCGCAGGGCCTGCTCAGTCAGGATGACCTGGAAGCCATTGAGGACGGCCTCGGCGCACTCGCCGAGAGTCACGCCGCCGGCGAGTGGGAAATCACCCTCGAAGACGAGGATTGCCATACCGCACTGGAGAGCCGGCTGACCGCTGCGATTGGCGAGGCCGGCAAACGGGTGCATCTGGGCCGGTCGCGCAACGATCAGGTGCTCGCCGCGCTCCGGCTGTACATGCTGGATGCGGCAGACGAACTGGAAACCGCGGCCGGCAAAGTGGCGCAGGCGCTGCGGGAACTCGGCGAAGAGCAGGCCGACGTCGACCTGCCCGGTTACACCCACATGCAGCACGGCATGCCGAGCACGGTCAGACTGTGGGCCGAAGGTTTTGCGGCAGAACTTGAGGACGATGCCGACGGCATTGCCGCCGCGCACCGGCGGATCAGCAAAAACCCGCTCGGCAGCGCGGCCGGCTACGGTACGCCGGGGCTCGATCTCGACCGGGAAGCCACGGCCGATATGCTGGGTTTTGCCTGCGTGCACGAACCGGTCACGGCGGTGCAGTTGTCGCGCGGCAAGGCCGAAGCGGGGCTGACCTTCGAACTGGTGCTGCTGATGCAGGACCTCGGCAAGCTGGCGTCTGACTTGTTGCTGTTCTACACGCAGGAGTTCGCCTACATCTCCCTGCCCGACGACATGACCACCGGTTCATCCATCATGCCGCAAAAGCGCAACCCGGATGTGCTGGAACTGGTACGCGGCGCCACCGCCACGGTGAATGCCGCGCTGACCGAAATACTCGGCATTACCACCAAGCTGGGTTCCGGTTATCAGCGCGACCTGCAGCGGATTAAACCGGCGCTGTTCCGCGCCATTGATACCGCGCTGGCGTCGGCGGAAATCATGGCGGTGCTCATCGACGGGGTAGAGTTTGAAGAAGACAATATCGAACTGGACGAAAGCATCTACGCGGCGGAACGCGCGAACCGGCTGGTGACCGAGGAAGGCATCAGTTTTCGCGAAGCCTATCAGCGCGTCGCGGCGGAACTGAATGATCAGGACTGAAACCATGACTCGCACAACATCCTGGCAGCTGGTCGGACTGGCGGCAGCACTGGCGTTGCTGAACGCCTGCGGCCTGAAAGGCGATCTGTACCTGGAAGAAGAGCCGGCAGAGGTTACCGGGCAGGCCACGGATAGCCAGGCCACGGAAAACCCAGCCACGGAAAACGATGAAATCCCTGCTGCTGATTGACGGCTCGTCATACCTGTACCGCGCCTTTCACGCCCTGCCGCCGTTAACGGCCAGCGACGGCACCAACACCGGCGCGGTACTGGGCGTGCTGAACATGCTGTACCGGATTCTGCGGGAACAGAACCCGGATTACATCGCCGTCGTCATGGACGCGCCGGGCAAGACCTTTCGTGATGAGCTGTTCAGTGAGTACAAGGCGCACCGGCCGCCCATGCCCGATGAACTGCGCGAACAGATCGACCCGCTGCTGACTGCCATCGCTGCGATGGGCCTGCCGCTGCTGCGCATTCAAGGCGTGGAGGCCGATGACGTGATCGGCACGCTGGCGGTGCAGGCTGCCGCGGCCGGCATGCAAACCGTGATTTCCACCGGCGACAAGGACATGGCCCAGCTGGTCAGCGACCGCATCACGCTGCTCGATACCATGCCGCGCGGCGGGCGCGAACCACGGCCACTGGATGCGGCCGGGGTGGTGGAAAAATTTCAGGTGCGCCCGGAACAGATCATTGATTACCTGGCGCTGGTCGGCGATTCCTCCGACAACATTCCCGGGGTGCCGAAAGTCGGCCCGAAAACCGCTGTTGCCCTGCTCGCCGAGTTTGCCGGCGTGGATGACATACTCGCCAACCTCGACAAGGTCGCCGAACTGTCTATTCGCGGCGCCAAAGGCGTGGCCGAACGCATCGGCGAAAATCGTGACACGCTGTTGCTGTCGTACAAGCTGGCAACCATTGAAACCGGTCTGGAACTGCAGCAGCAACCTGCCGACCTGCAACTCGGTCAGCCTGACAACGCCGCACTTAAAAAACTGTTTAACAAGCTCGAGCTGCGCTCGCTGCTCAGCAAGCTGGACGAACAATCCGACGAAACCGGCGCCGCGGCGCCCGCTGCAGCACCCGCCGACGCTGACTACCAGACGGTACTGAGCAAACAGGATTTCAACGCCTGGCTGAAAAAAATCCGGCAGGCTGAGCTGGTGGCGTTCGATACGGAAACCACCAGCCTGGAATACATGGATGCTTTAATCGTCGGGGTGTCATTCGCGCTTCGCACCGGCAAGGACAGCTACGCCGCCTGCTACATCCCCGTGGCCCACCGTTATCCCGGCGCCCCCAAGCAACTGGACCGCACCTGGGTGCTCGACCAGCTGCAGGACTGGCTCGAGGACGAGACAGCGGCGAAGGTCGGTCACAACCTCAAATACGATGCGCATGTGCTGGCCAACCACGACATCACCCTGCGCGGCATGAAGTACGACACCATGCTGGAATCCTATGTGCTGAACAGCACCGCTACCCGTCACGACATGGATTCAGTAGCGCGGCGTTATCTCGGTGTGGAAACCATCCGCTATGAAGACGTGGCCGGCAAGGGCGCCAAACAGATCGGCTTTGACGAGGTACCGCTGGAGCAGGCCGCTCCGTATGCCGCCGAGGACGCCGATATCACACTGCGGCTGCACGACAACCTGTGGCCGCAGATCAGCGCGGCCGAGACCCTGGAAAAACTCTATGCAGATATTGAACAGCCGCTGGTGGCAGTCATCGGCCGCATGGAGAGCACCGGCGTACTGGTAGACACTCAACTGCTGGCGCAGCAGAGCAAGGAAATCACCGCGAAGCTGGCCAAACTGGAAAAAAAGGCCCACCAGGAAGCAGGCCACGACTTCAACCTGGGTTCCCCCAAGCAACTGCAGCATATTCTGTTCGAGGAGCTGGAGCTGCCGGTAATCCGCAAAACTCCGAAGGGACAGCCATCCACGGCCGAAGACGTGCTGCAGGAACTGGCGGATGACTACGAACTGCCGCGTTTGATCCTCGAACACCGCTCGCTGGCCAAGCTCAAATCAACCTACACCGACAAATTGCCCGAACAGGTCTCGGTACACACCGGGCGCATTCACACTTCCTATCATCAGGCCGTGACTGCAACCGGCCGGCTGTCGTCAGCGAACCCCAACCTGCAGAATATTCCCATTCGCACCGAAGAAGGCCGTCGCATCCGCCAAGCGTTTGTGCCCGCCAAAGGTTGCGTGCTGCTGGCCGCTGACTACTCGCAGATTGAGCTGCGCATCATGGCGCACATCTCCGGCGACAATGGCCTGGTCAATGCCTTCAAAGAAGACCGTGACATTCACCAGGCTACCGCCGCCGAGGTGTTCGAGGTCGACCTGGATGATGTCAGCAGTGCACAGCGCCGCTCCGCCAAAGCCATCAACTTTGGCCTGATATACGGCATGTCGGCATTCGGGCTGGCCCGCCAGCTCGGCATTCCGCGCTACGAGGCGCAGGACTATGTTGACCTGTATTTCGAGCGCTATCCCGGCGTGCAAAAGTACATGGACGACATTCGCGCCACCGCCCGTGAGCAGGGCTATGTCGAGACCGTATTCGGGCGCCGGCTGTACCTGCCAGAGATTAATGCGCGGCAGGCGCAGCGGCGGCAGTACGCCGAGCGCAGCGCCATCAATGCGCCCATGCAGGGCACCGCCGCCGACATCATTAAAATGGCCATGCTTGCAGTGGATAGCTGGCTGACCGAGTCCGGCAGTGACGCGCGCATGATCATGCAGGTGCACGACGAACTGGTACTGGAAGTGCCGCAGGATGCGGTTGAACCGGTCGGTGACAAAGTCAGTGAAATTATGTCTGCTGCCGCGCAGCTAAATGTGCCGTTAAAAGTTGCTACCGGCGCAGGCAAAAACTGGGACGAAGCGCACTAGTTTTGTCTACAAGTAAACGCGACGGTTACATGGAGCAATGCAGCTTGCGTTGCCCCCCCTGATATGAGGGATAATTGCTCCCGGACGTTTTACGTCCCCCGCCATCCTCCCTTGGCGGGTGATGCCGGTTTCCCCAAGTCGGCATCGTAGCCTCGGGCGCTCCCCTGTACTCAGCGCCCGGGGCGTTTTTTTATCCGCATGTTTTGTGTTGCTGTTCCGGCCGCCGTCATGCGCCGTTGAGCATGGCATCCAGCACCGTGCGGGCGTCATCAGCGCCAGCGCGTTTCAGCGCGGAAAACAGCTGCACACTCACCGCATCACCGTAACCTTCCTGCTGCAGGGTTTTCTGCGCCTGCAACAGCGCCGCCTTGGCCGCGCCACGTTTGAGTTTGTCGGCCTTGGTAAGCAGCACGTGGGCCGGACAACCCAGTTGAGCGGCCCAGGCCAGCATCTGCCGATCGTAATCGCCGATGCCGCGGCGGATATCCACTATCACAAACAACCCCGCCAGCGAGCGGCGGCTTTCAAAATAGGCTCCCATGAGTTGCTGCCAGTGCTGTTGCATGGACTGCGTGACCTTGGCGAAACCGTAGCCGGGCAAATCGACGATGCGCTGCTGACCGGCGGCACTGGCGCCGTCCGCGGCCTTGCGCAGCAAAAAAAAGTTGATCAGTTGGGTGCGACCCGGACTTTTGCTGACCCGGGCAAAATTGGTGCGATTGACGATCACGTTGATGGCACTGGATTTGCCCGCGTTGGAACGCCCGGCAAAGGCCACCTCGGCCCCCTGGTCGGCGTAGAACTGGCCCGGCTGATAGGCGCCGGTCAGGTAGTCGGCGTCCGGATAGTGTGACATGGGACCCTCGCGGCGGAGCTGCCCGGCACGGCACGGTGGGCACGGTGCCGCCGATTTTCGTGTAAAATGCGCCGCTGCCTCGCAGTGTAGCATGCGCCCGGCAAGTCACTTTCACTTAGCAGATTTCACGACAGAACCAGACCAATGAAGCTCAAGAATTTTTCACTGCCGCATCCCGTCCGACAATTGCTGGCAGCCACCGCACTACTCGCCCTGATGCCACCGGCCGTTGCCGAAGGCGACGCCGCCGCCGGTCAGCAGAAAGCCGCCACCTGTGCAGCCTGTCACGGCATGGACGGCAACAGCGTGAATCCGCAGTGGCCCAGCCTGGCAGGGCAGCACGCCAGCTACATCGTCGATACGCTGGCCGCATTCAAGTCCGGCAAACGCTC
>JAUIEY010000123.1 GCA_030429685.1 Gammaproteobacteria bacterium | reverse complement strand
CAGGAAAAACCCGAGCCGCGCCGCGGTCGCAATGGCCTGATCAATATCTGCATCGGGAAATACAATAAAAGGTGATTTGCCACCGAGTTCCAGCGAAACGCGCTTAAGATTTCCCGTAGCGGCCCGCACGATGGCGCGGCCGGTATCAGTAGAGCCGGTGAAGGCGACTTTATCGACACCGGGGTGTTCAACCAGTGTGGCACCGGCATGCTGTCCCGTGCCCGGCAGAATGTTAATAACGCCTGCCGGGAAGCCGCAATCACGGATCAAATCGCCCAGATACAGCGCGCTGAGGGGCGTGAGTTCGGCCGGCTTCAATACAATAGTGCAGCCGGCAGCGAGTGCCGGACCGAGTTTCATCACCGCCATGCCAAGCGGGTAATTCCAGGGTGTAATCTGCCCGACCACACCCACCGGTTCGCGGCGCGTATAGGTCAACGGCGGGGGTTCACCGGCAGCTTTGGCATCGGCCGGGATGGTGTCGCCAAACAGCTTGTCCGGCCAGCCTGCGTAATAGCGCAATAACCTGGCTGCCCAGGGTGCGGCATGCCGCGCTGCTGTACTGATGGGCATGCCGTTATCGAGCACTTCGAGTTCGGTCAGCACCTCGGCATGTGCATCAATAGCTGCCGCAAACTGCAGCAGCAATTCCGCTCGTGCCGCCGGCCCCATAGTTGCCCAGGGGCCGCTGCTAATAGCTGCTCGCGCTGCCGCTACCGCGGCATCAATGTCCGCCGGCCCGGCGGCAGCAAAGCGGGCAATTATCTGCTCCGTGGCCGGATCAACAGTTTCCAGAGTTGCCCCGTCATGTGCGGCAACCCATTCTCCGCCTATCAACAGGCGATGGTCGCGAGCCAGAAAGGCAGTCGTTGCGGGCAGCAGGCTATTACTCATGACATTCCAACGCAAAAGCTTTGTGTAAACACCAGACCATGATACCCGCTGATATGCCTGCCGACCCTGTATCGGCCGGATTTGCCAATTGCTGCCGGCGGGATAGACTGATGCTCCTCGCCAGACAACCATGGAAATATCACAATGCTGATTAATAACTGGTATGTACTCGGCCTGTCGGAACAGGTCAAGGATGAACCGGTCGGCGTGCACGCACTAGGCCAGGATTTTGTGCTGTTCCGGGACAAGGACGGCAAGGCACATTGTCTCAGCGATATCTGCGTGCACCGCGGCGGGTCCCTGTGCCGCGGCAAAGTGATCGACGGTACGGTGGAGTGCCCTTACCATGGCTGGCGCTATGCCGGCGATGGTCAGTGTGTCGAAATTCCGTCACTGGGACCGGATACCAAGCCGCCGCGACGAGCCCGCGTTGATTCTTATCCGACCGACGAGCGCTACGGCTGGATCTGGGTTTTTCTCGGCGACCTGCCGGAGGACGAGCGGCCACCGCTGCCGGAATTCTTCCCAGAGCACGACATGGAACAGGGTGAATGGAAATTCGTGCGTGGCGAAATCGAATTCGACTGCAACTGGGTGCGCGCGATCGAAAATGGTGTGGACCGGACCCACGCGATCTGGGTGCATACGGATTTTGGCAACCCGGAATATCGCATTCCGAAGCCCTTTGAAGTTGAGGACGATGGGGTCAGCCTTTACTGCCGCAGCAGCAGCAAACCCATTAACAAGCGTGGTGCCTGGCGCGACGTTATCCCGGACGACCGCGACGAGCGTGAGAACGCCGTGCGTATTTACATTCCCGCGCCGAGCATCCGTATCGAGATGTACATGCAGCCGCCCAAATCAATGTTCATTGTGACGGGATACACGCCTGTCAACGAACACAAGACCCGGCTGATTTTTACCCATGCGCGCAATTTTATGACCGACGACAAGCACGATGACGATACGCTGAAACGCATGTTTCTGGTGTTGCAGGAAGACAAGATCATCCTCGACCGGCTCAAGCCGCAACGGGTGCCACCGCTGTTGTCGGACGAGCTGTTACTGGACTCCGACCGGCATGGAGTCATGTTTCGGCAAAAGGTAAAGGAACGCGAGGCGCAGGGTGATGCCATCGACGAGCGCGCCATGCAGGGCGAGGATGAATACGCCCGTGTCATTCCGTCGCCGGCGCGACGCAAGGACCCGAAAAACTGGGTGCTGCGCCCGGTCATCATGCGGGAAGCAACAGATAAACCTGATGCCTGATCATGCGTAACGCCCGGGCGCTGATTATCGGCGGCGGCATCGGCGGTCTGACCGCGGCGCTGGCCCTGCAACAAAAAGGTATCGCTGTATCGGTATATGAAGCCGTCGCGAAACTGGGGGAGGTTGGTGCCGGCGTCACGATCACGCCGAATTCCTGTCATGTGCTGAATCACCTGCTGGGCGAGGATGTCGTTGCAAGCATCTGTCATGTGCCGGTCTCGGGTGCAATCAAGCACTATCTGACCGGCGAAACTTTGATCGATACCCGGCGCGGCGACGGGCCAAAACTTCAGTATGGCGCCAATTATTGCCAGGTACACCGAGCTGACCTGCACGAGACTCTCGCCGCCGCCGTCCGCGCCAACGACCCTGATTGCCTGCACGTTGCGCATCGTTTTGTCGGTCTGGAGGAAACCGCAACGGGTATCACTGCAAGCTTTGCCAATGGCGCGACGGCCAGCGGGGATGTACTGCTGGGATGTGACGGCATACGTTCGGCAGTGCGCCGGCAACTTTGGGGCGACGAGGAAATTAAATTCACAGGATTTGTCGCGTTTCGCGGCCTGGTGCCAACCGACCGGCTGGCTCCGGAATTTCTCGAGCCGGACTCGGCTGCGTTTGCCGGTCGCGGGCACACCTTCACGCGCTATAAAGTCCGTCACGGTGAGCTGTATAACTTCGTTGCGTTCACCCGGCGGGATGAGTGGGCGGCCGAGGGCTGGTCTGAGCCGGGCGAGCTTGATGAAATGCTCGCGGAGTTCCATGATTTCGCGCCGGAGGTGCAGGCGATCATGCGCGCAGTGCCACCGGATCAGCTTTATAAATGGGGATTGTTTGACCGGCCGCCGCTCGACCGGTGGACCAAAGGCCGGGCGACACTGCTCGGCGATGCGGCACATCCGATGACACCGTTTCTGGCACAGGGCGCGGCAATGGCAATCGAAGACGGTCTGATCATGGCGCGGGCACTGGAGGCCGCTGACGACTGGCAGGAGGCGCTGGAGCGCTACGAGGCGGCGCGCTATGAACGTGGCACATTTGTTATGTGCGAGTCACACGTCAACGCCGAACGCATTTACAAGCGTGACCCTGACAAGATCGACCGGAAGACGCACCGCAACGCCGAGTCGCTGGGTCTATACGATTACAATCCGGTCACGGTGGAGATCTGACAGCATGGCAATACCGGGCAAAATTAACCACGTCGCCATGGCGGTGCCCAGCATAGAAGCGTTTCTTGAGAAGCAGTCTGTTCTTTACTCCAGACTTGAATGCGGGCCGCTGATCGTGAACGAGACGCAGGGCGTCAAAGAAATGTTTGTGTCCGATGGCAGCCATGTTATCGAGCTGCTGGAGCCGCTCCGTGAAGGCTCACCACTGGACGGTTTTCTGAAGAAAAACCCCTTCGGCGGGTTGATCCATATTGCCTATGATGTCGAAGACATACAGGCAGCTATTCAGGAAATTGAACAGGCGGGTGGCAGGAAAATTTCCGGCCCGGTTTCTGACGTTGCTTTCGACGGGCGCAACATTGCCTTTGTTTTTCTCGGCGGCCAGGTAATCGAGTTGATCGAAATGGCATAAACTCAGAGGCCGCGCGAATTGGTCGGAGGATTAGATCATGTATATAAATTTCTGGTATCCCATCGCCCGCAGCGAGGAAATCACCAACGAAAAACCGCTGCGCGTTGAATTGCTGACTATGCCGCTGGTCGCTTTCCGGGATGATGACGGCAACGCGCATGTGCTCGCAGATACCTGCGTGCACCGGGGCGGCTCGCTGAGTGCCGGCTGGATCAGCGAAGGCCGGGCGGTATGCCCGTATCACGGCTGGGAATACGACGGCAGCGGAATGTGCCGGAAAATTCCGTCGCTGGCCGGCAAGAAAACTCCGGCCCGCGCCAAGGTAGACAGCTACCCGGTGCAGGAACGTTACGGCATTGTGTTTGCCTTTCTCGGCGATTTGCCTGAAGCAGAGCGACCGCCGCTATACGATGTCGAAGAGTACGGCACGGAAGGCTGGAAAACGCAGCTCTATGTTTACGAAGCTGCCTGCAATTACGAGCGTTCCGTCGAGAACGGCCTGGATCCGATTCACAATGAGTTTGTGCACCCGGCGCAGGGTGCGCCGGTGCTGCCGCCGGAACAACAAAGCAGCCCGGTGCCGATGGAAGACATTCCCTGGGGCAGCAAGTTTTACATGCATTACCCCAACAAAAAGGACTTCAACACCGAGCTTAGCGATGTAAAAAGCGGAGATCGCATCGGTTCGGCCGGCTCCTGGTTCCAGGGGCCGAATCAACTGGTGACCTGGATTGACATCTCGGCTGAAAATGCCTTCCACCAGTATATTTTTGAAGCGCCGATAAACAGCGGGCGGACGCGTATCTTTTTTCTGAACATGCGTAACTGGCTGCTGGAAGACGAATACGATATGCGCATCGAAAAACCGACACTGGATATTGTCCAGGAGGACGTCACCATACTGGAGTCGCTTGAGCCGGTAGTGACACCGCCCAACAACACCAAGGAAATTCTGGTGCCCGGTGACACAGTGGTTATGAAATACCGGGAGTGGCTGGCCGAGTGGGATGCCAAGGGCTGGCGTATTGACAATGCGCGTCTGCAGGCGGAGCGGGAAGGCACGGCTTTCGCGATACCGTGTCCGGGGCGCCGTGAATCCGGCAACTGGGTACTTGATGCAGTGCCTCTCGAGCCGGGCGGCGAGCAGGCCATTCAGCGCCGCCAGGCAGCAGCCGGCTAGTCGACCGGCTGCCCGCCAAGCGGCAATGAACAGTTCCGGCGGCTAGTCTGCCTCGCCGGGTACCCAGTCACTGTGCAGCGCCAGCCGCAGCATGCGGCGCTGTTCGGTGTAGTCCGAATTGGGGCTGTGCTGCACGCAGCGGTTGTCCCAGATCATCAGTGACTTGTTGTACCAGCGCACGCGGCACTGGTAAATGTCCCGCAACGAATGCTTCTTGAGCATATCAAGAATGGCCTTGCTTTCATGCTCGGCGAATTCCTTGATTGCCGTCGTCCATGCCTGGTTGATATACAGCATCTTGCGGCCCGTTTCCGGGTGCTTGCAAATCAGCGGATGTTCGGTCTGCGGGAAGCCTTTGCGCATTTTTGCGAGCATTTCGATGGCTTTAACCGTCCCGATCGAATGATGGCCTGAATTAAGACCATACTGCAGTACATCGTGAATCGCTGTTTTCCCTTCCAGCGTTTCTTTCATGGCATCAGACAGACCCTCGTACGCCTCATAACTGCTGGCAAACAGGGTATCGCCGCCAACCGCCGGCACATCAAGCGCATACAGGATGGCGCCCAGGCTCGGATTCTTCTGATAGCTGTGATCCATGTGCCAGCCCAGTTTCTGAGTTGACAGCTGTTTACCGTCTTTCGGCGCGCCATAAAAATAGTAGACGCCGGGAGTTTCCGACTTGTTTGGCAAAAATGGCTCATCCTCGAGCTTGCCGAAGCGCTGACCGAATGCAGCAAACTGTTCTTCATTCAGTTCCTGATCGCGGAATACCAGCACTGAGTAATCGAGAAATGCCTGATAGACACTGTCGAATGTTGCATCGTCCAGGTTATTGACATCGATGCCATAAATTTCGGCGCCCAGCGCGCCGGTCAACGGCCGGATATCCAGCTCCTGTGCTTTTAACTGAGTTTGTGTGCT
>JAUIEY010000122.1 GCA_030429685.1 Gammaproteobacteria bacterium | reverse complement strand
CGGCACCTGCGGCCAGCGTAATTAGTATCGACAGGCTGGGCAGGCGTTTCCACATTCGCGCAATGCCTCGCCCTACCGGAACGAGTGCGCCTGTTGCGACCAGTCCCTGGCCGCAGACCATCAGCCCGGCTACCGCAATCAGCGCCTCGTGGCCAAATCCGTAGAAGAGGCTGGTTGCTTCCAGTTGCTCGCCATTGTGCGTGAACGGGAATAACTCGAAGTACACCACCAGCAGCACCAGCACTACCAGCGATGAAGTTTCGAGGGGGATGCGGTCGCGCGAAAACAGGGCAAGCGCAACCAGCGTGACCAGCATTGCAACGGCGGCGTGTGTATTGGGTATTTCCGGCATCAAAAATGTCCCGGTTTGCTACCGGGCGTTCGGGGTTAATCCTGCTTGAGGTCTGCTTTGTCCTTGACCAGAGGAATTAGCTGCAGAGTCAGGAATGCTACCAGAGACAGTGCAACTGCTATTTCGTATCTCTCAAATGCAACCGCAATACCGATAGCACCTGTTACCCACAGGCTGGCGGCAGTAGCCGTTCCGGATACGCCGCTTTTATTTTTTAGAATAGCGCCGCCGCCTATAAATCCCATGCCGGTGATCAGGCCATGCAGCACCCGACCTTCGGCCTCGGTGGAGTCCAGTACCTGCATGCCCACCAGCATGTATCCACAGGACGCTATGGCGACCAGCGGAAAGGTGCGCAAGCCGGCATTGCGGCGGCTGCGTTTTTCCCGATTCCAGGCCACCGGCAGGGCCAGCAAATAAGCGATACCCAGCTTGAACAAATGTTGCGCTATATCGACTAACGACTGCTCCATTGCTTTCAGCCGGAGTTACTTGCGGGATGCCAGAACCTGGGCAGGCCCGGCCAGCGCCGGATCGAGTTTGTCGCGCTTGATGCCGAGTTGTCCTGCTGCCTTGTCGAGGGCAGCTTCATCCAGCTTGTCATCATCCACCAGAGTCGCCAGTGCTGTGTAGGCTATGTGCTGGGCACTGACTTCAAAGTGGTCGCGCAGGTCAGGACGCGACTCCGATACGCCGTAGCCGTCGGTCCCGAGTACGGCAAAACGGCCTGGAATCCAGCGGGCGATGCCCAGCGGCAGCGCCTTCATATAGTCGCTGGCGGCGACAAACACGCCATCACGTCCGGCCAGCGTTTGCTCAACATAGGTCTGGTCCTGACTGCGCTGTAAACGATTCAGGCGTTCGACTGCCAAACCGTCGCGGGTCAGTTCGCTGTAGCTGGTAACGCTCCAGATATCGGTAGCAATCCCGTTTTTTTCCAGCAGATCAGCCGCGGTGATCACCTGCTGCATGATAGAGCCGCTGCCGAACAGATTTACTTTACGGCCGCTTTCCGCCTTGGTCGATGACTCGCGATACAGGTACATGCCCCTGATAATGCCGCCCATGATTTCTTCCTGCCGCTCTTCGGGCAGCGCCGGCATTACATGGTTTTCGTTGTAGACCGTAATGTAATAAAAAAGCTCTTCCTGCTTGTTATACATGCGGTCAATACCGTCACGTACAATAATCGCCAGCTCGTAGCCGAAAGCCGGGTCATAACTCTTCATGTTCGGCACAGTGCTTGCAATAACATGTGAATGCCCGTCCTCATGTTGCAGGCCTTCGCCGTTCAGCGTCGTGCGGCCTGCGGTACCGCCGAGTAAAAAGCCGCGCGCCATCATGTCGCCGCATGACCAGATCATGTCACCGACCCGCTGAAAGCCGAATACGGAATAGAAAATATAAAACGGTATGGTCGGAATGCCATGGATGGAATAGGCGGTACCGGCCGCCTGAAACGAGGCCATCGCGCCGGTTTCACATATGCCTTCCTGCAGAATCTGCCCGTCCTGAGCCTCGCGGTAGGGCATCAGCGTGGACTGATCCACCGGCTTGTATTTCTGGCCCTCAAAAGAATAAATACCGGCTTTACGGAATAAACCTTCCATGCCGAAGGTGCGTGCCTCATCCGGCACGATCGGCACCACGTACTTGCCAATGCCCTTGTGTGACAGCAGTTTCGACAGCATGCGCACAAATGCCATGGTGGTCGAAATCTCTCTTTCACCCGAGCCTTTGAGCTGTTCCTTAAACAGCTCCAGTTCCGGCGTTTCCAGGGCAGGGCAGTCAGCACGGCGCTGCGGCCAGTTGCCGCCCAGCGCAGCGCGCCGTTCGCGCAGGTACTGCATTTCGCTGCTGTCGGCAGGCGGGATATAGAATTCTGCAGCGGCGGCCTGATCGGCGGTGATCGGAATGCCCAGCCGGCTGGCTGCTGCGATGCGCTCCTCAACGGCAAGGTCTTTCTTCTGGTGGACGATGTTGGAGCCTTCATGGCCCTCCATGCCATAGCCCTTGATCGTTTTGATCAGAATGACGGTCGGCTTGCCATTGTTCTGATTGAAGGCTTTGTCATAGGCGGCATAAATCTTGCGTTGGTCGTGACCGCCGCGCTTGATGGAGCGAATTTCCTCATCGGTCAGCGCCTCCATGATTTCTGCAAGTCTGGGATCGCCGTTGTTCCAGTGCTCGCGTACTTCGGGGCCGCTGGAAACTGAGTACATCTGGTAGTCGCCGTCCACGACCTCATCCATGCGCGCCTGCATAATGCCTTCGCGGTCACGCGCAAACAGCACGTCCCACTCGCTGGACCAGATCACCTTGATGACATTCCAGCCGGCACCGCGGAAACTGCGTTCCAGTTCCTGAATAATCTTGCCATTACCGCGCACCGGGCCATCAAGGCGCTGCAAATTGCAATTGACGGCCAGTATCAGGTTGTCGAGGTTTTCGCGGGCCGCAATGTTAATAGTGCCCAGAACTTCAGGTTCATCCGACTCGCCGTCACCGAGGAAGGCAAATACTTTGCCGCCGTTGGCGGGTTTAAGGCCACGGTTTTCCAGGTACTTCGCAAAGCGTGCCTGGTAGATAGCGGCAGGCGTGGAAAGCCCCATTGATGCGCAGGGCATCTGCCAGTAGTCAGGCATATTGCGCGGATGCGGGTAGGATGACAGGCCGCCATGCGGTTGCAGTTCACGGCGGAAATTTCTGATGCGCTCCGGGGGCAGATTGCCATCCAGCAGCGACCGGGCGTAGATGCCCGGTGATGCATGGGCCTGCACGCTGACAAGATCGCCGCCGTATGCATCGCTGCGCAGCCGGAAAAAATGGTTCAGGCCGACTTCAATGGCGGTCGCCGCCGATGCGTAAGTACCAATATGCCCGCCGACGCCGGTGGCGCTGTCATATCCCTGCAGCACCATCGCCATGGCGTTCCAGCGATGGATGTTTTCCAGTTTCTGCTCAATCTGGATATTGCCCGGGTAGGCCGGCTGATCCTGCAGCGGGATGGAATTGCGGTAAGGGGTATTCAGCACCGCGTCGTTGACCACCACGTTGACGTCTGTCAGGTAGTCACGCAGGGCGCGAAAAATGGCCTTGGCGCGATCCGGGCCTTCGGCTTGCAGCAGCGACTCCATTGATTCCAGCCATTCACTGAGTTCAATGTCGTCCAGCCTATTGAAATTCGGATTTGAAGCCATATTTATATAGTGTGTCCAGGCTTTGATGCGGGCGCTTATTTTAGCCAATCCACGCTATAATCTGCCATTCACATTTTTTGCTAGCCGAGAAGTCGTTTGAACAGCACTCCTCAAGTCGTAGAGCCCGAATTCACGCCGGAAGTGGCCCGTGTCACTGCCTCGGTACATGAGCGGCTGAAAGACATAATCCCGGACGTCGAGTGGGCCGTGCATGCGCCCTATATCGCGGCAATCAACCGGCTGAAAAAAGAGCTGAATGCGGTGTTGCTGGTGCACAACTATCAGACACCCGAGATTTATCATGGCGTGGCCGACTTTGTCGGCGACTCACTGGCGCTGGCGCGCAAAGCTACCGAGGTGGACGCCGACATCATCGTGCAGTGTGGTGTGCACTTCATGGCAGAGACTACCAAGCTGCTGAACCCCGACAAAACCGTGCTGATACCCGACCTGGAAGCCGGCTGCTCGCTGGCTGCCTCAATTACGGGTGCTGATGTGCGTAAATTGCGTGAACAGCATCCCGGCGTGCCGGTGGTCAGCTATGTCAATACCACTGCTGACGTCAAAGCCGAAACCGATGTCTGTTGCACCTCCGCGAATGCCGTCGAAGTGGTTGAATCACTCGGCGTCGACAAGGTGATCTTTACGCCCGACGGATACCTGGCGCAGTATGTGGCGACGCAGACCGACGTGGAAATCATTTACTGGGAAGGTGCCTGCGAGGTGCATGAGCGTTTTACGGGCGAAGAACTGCGTGACTACCGCAAGTCCTATCCCGGCATCAGGGTCATCGCCCACCCGGAGTGTCCGCCCGACGTGCTCAACGAGGCGGATTTTGTCGGCTCTACCTCGGGAATGATCAATTACGTGGGCGAGCACAAGCCGCAGCAGATTGTGATGATTACCGAGTGTTCAATGAGCGACAACGTTGCCGTCGAACATCCGGATGTAGACTTTATCCGGCCGTGCAACCTGTGCCCGCACATGAAGAGAATCACCCTGCCAAAGATCTTGCATGCGCTGCGCAACAAGCAGTACGAAATCACCATTGACCCCGACGTGGCAGCGCGCGCCCGCCGTTCCGTAGAGCGCATGCTGGAGGTCGGACGCTAGCATCCGGCCGTATGGCTGCACCCGCCACTCACCGCGTATTAATTGTCGGCGGCGGTGCCGCCGGCCTGACGGCCGCATTGCGACTGGCCGATGCAGGAATTCCGGTGTTGCTGTTCGCCAAGCGAGCGCTTGCCGAGAGTTCCAGTCATTACGCGCAGGGTGGAATCGCGGCCGTGATGGCGGCGGGCGACAGTATTGCCGCGCATGTCGAAGATACGCTGACCGCCGGCGCAGGATTGTGTGACCCGGAAGCCGTTAACTTCATCGCTACAGAGGCACCTGCTGCAATTGAGTGGTTGCTGGAGCGCGGCGTCGGCTTCACCAGAGACGGCGAGCAGTTGCATCTGACGCGCGAGGGCGGGCATTCCGAGCGGCGCATCGTGCATGCCAGCGATGCAACCGGTGCCGAGGTAATGCGTGCGCTGGAGAGTCAGGTGCGAGCCAGCGAATTGATCGAGATTCATGATCGCAGCATCGTGGTCGATCTGATCACGTCGGCAAAGCTCGGGCTGGACGGTGTGAATCGCGTGCTGGGCGCTTATGCGCTGGACGTCGATACCGGTCATGTCACCACAGTCGCCGCCGGTGCCGTGGTGCTGGCTACCGGCGGGGCGTCCAAGGTATATCTGTACACCAGCAACCCGGATACATCGACGGGAGATGGTATTGCCATGGCCTGGCGCGCCGGCTGCCGGGTCGCGAACATGGAGTTCATGCAATTTCACCCGACCTGTCTCTATCATCCGCGCGCTAAATCCTTTCTGGTTTCCGAGGCGGTGCGTGGTGAGGGTGGCAAACTGATACTGCCGGACGGCGAGCCTTTCATGCAGCGCCATGATGAACGCGGTGAGCTGGCACC
Organism: Gammaproteobacteria bacterium; assembly: GCA_030429685.1. Classification (GTDB taxonomy): domain Bacteria; phylum Pseudomonadota; class Gammaproteobacteria; order Steroidobacterales. Next base: position 442 of record JAUIEY010000122.1, on the reverse strand, counting down.
GCGCGATATTGTGGCGCGCGCCATTGACTATGAAATGAAACGCGGCGGCTTTGATTCGGTGTTTCTGGATATCAGTCATCAGCCAGCCGACTTTGTGCGCGAGCATTTCCCCAATATTTCGGCGCGCTGTGCCGAGTTTGGTTTCGACATGACGGCCGAGCCGCTGCCGGTAGTGCCCGCAGCGCATTACACCTGCGGTGGCATCATGACCGATCTGACCGGCCGCACTGATATCGCCGGGCTTTATGCAGCGGGCGAATGCGCTCACACCGGGCTGCATGGTGCTAACCGGCTGGCAAGCAATTCCCTGCTGGAGTGCCTGGTGATGGCTGCCGCGGCTGCCGCCGACATCGCCGCCGACCAGCGGCAGCCGCATACGCTCAAATTACCGGAATGGGACGCCAGCCAGGTCAGTGATCCGGATGAACAGATCGTGGTCACG
>JAUIEY010000121.1 GCA_030429685.1 Gammaproteobacteria bacterium | reverse complement strand
CCCCAACCGAAGCGGCCGGGGTGGGTGCGCTGGGCGGCCTGCTGCTGGCAGCAACACGCGGTGAACTCAACCTGGCGCGATTGTATGAAATCTGTAAAAACACCGCGCGTTTCACCAGCATGGTATTTCTGATTCTGATCGGCGCATCCATGTTTTCGCTGGTGTTTCGTGGCTACGGCGGCGACGAAGTTATTCAGGAGTTTTTAACCGGTTTGCCCGGCGGCACCGTGACTGCGCTTGTCGTCGTCATGCTGGTGATGTTCCTTATGGGCTTCGTGCTGGATTTCATAGAAATCACCTTCGTGGTCGTACCCATCGTCGGGCCGGCATTGCTGGCCATGGGCATCGACCCGGTATGGCTGGGCATCATGATTGCCATCAATCTGCAAACATCGTTTCTAACGCCGCCATTTGGCTTTGCATTGTTCTATCTGCGCAGTGTCGCGCCCGCCGCTGTGCTGACCGGGGATATCTACAAAGGCGTGATTCCCTTTGTCGGCATACAGTTACTGGCGCTGCTGCTTATCGCGCTGTGGCCGGAACTGGCGACCTGGCTGCCGGCGCAATTCTAGTCCGGATGATGACAGGCGACCTGATGCACGCCCGCGTCACTTGCCGAAAAAATTTCCAGTTCGGGAACCTGCCGGGCGCACACCTCAGTCGCCAGCGGACAACGATTGCGAAATGCGCAGCCTGACGGCGGGTTGAGCGGCGAGGGCACCTCGCCCTGCAGTGCAATGCGGGAAATTCTGCGGGCCGGGTCGGGTACCGGTATGGCCGACATCAACGCTTTTGTATACGGGTGCTGCGGTGACCGGTACAACTCCATCGCCGGTGCCTGCTCAACAATCCGCCCCAAATACATCACGGCAATCTGATCGCTGACATGCTGGATAACAGCCAGATCGTGAGAAATAAACAGAAAAGCTATGCCGCGCTCTGCCTTGAGCTTGCCGAGCAGGTTCAGCACCTGCGACTGCACTGACACATCCAGCGCCGATACCGGCTCGTCGGCAACGATAAAATCGGGTTCCAGCGCCAGCGCCCGCGCAATACCTATACGCTGTCGCTGCCCGCCGGAAAACTCGTGCGGGTAACGGTTCAGCGCGTTGCTGCGCATGCCCACCACCGCCAGCAACTCTTCCACGCGTGCGCGGCGCTCAGCAGCCGTGCCGATACGGTGTACATCGAGCGGTTCGCGAATAATCTGCGCCACCGTGCGCCGCGGACTGAGCGAGGCAAAAGGATCCTGGAAAATGACCTGCATATTGCGCCGCGCGTGTTTCAGCTCTCTGGCAGACAAACCCTGTAACGCCTGACCGGCCAGACGAACTTCGCCGCTGGTGGGCTTTTGCAGCTGCAAAATGGCGCGACCGAGAGTGGATTTGCCGCAGCCCGATTCCCCCACCAGCCCCAGCGTTTCCCCGGCAGCAATTTCCAGACTGACGCCGTTGACCGCCCGCAATGCCTGACGACGGCGCAACCAGCCCTGGCTGACCGGGAAATGCTTGTGCAGGTCGCTGACCTGCAACAACGGTTGTGCTTCAGTTCGGGGCATAGCAGGCAACCTGTGATGCGGTTTTGCCGATGGGTTTGAGTTCCGGCTGCGCCAGCAGGCAATAATCCTTCGCCTTGGCACAGCGCTCGGCAAAGCGACAGCCTTCCGGCAGGTGCAGGGGATCCGGCACCATGCCCTCGATCACCGGCAGTTGCTGCAGTTGCCGCTCGCGTATGCGGGGAATGGACGCCAGCAAACCGGCGGTGTAGGGGTGCCTGGCACGCGCAAACAGTTCCTGTACCGGCGCCTGCTCGACCATGCGGCCGCTGTACATGACGATGGCCTGACTGCAGGTCTGTGCCACTACCCCGAGATCGTGGGTAATCAGGATCATGGCCATGCCGAACTCACGCTGCAGCTCTGTCATCAGCTCCAGCACCTGTGCCTGGGTGGTCACGTCAAGAGCAGTGGTGGGCTCATCGGCAATCAGCAGCTGCGGCCCGCAGGACAGTGCCATTGCTATCATGACCCGTTGCCGCATGCCGCCCGACAGCTGATGCGGATACTCATCAATGCGCTTTTCCGGCACCGGAATCCCGACTTTGGCCAGCATCTCGACGGCTGCCTGACGTGCCTGACGGCGCGTTAAGCCCTGGTGACGGCGGATGACGTCAGTCATCTGACTACCGATACGAAACACCGGATTCAGCGCTGTCATGGGCTCCTGAAAAATCATCGCCATGCGGCTGCCGCGAATATCCCGCAGGGCCTGCTCATCAAGGCGCGTCAGTTCCTTACCCTGCAGCCGCACACTGCCACTGACCACGCGCCCCGGCGGGCTGGGCACCAGTCCCATCAGTGCCAGACCGGTCACCGTCTTGCCACAACCCGACTCGCCCACCAGCGCCAGTGTCTCGCCCGCAGTTACCGTAAAGCTCACGTCATCAACCGCGCGAATCACGCCGGCATCGGTGGCAAATTCCACCGTCAGGTTTGCGACTTCCAGCAACGGCTGCGTCATGGAGATTTCACCGTGCGCGGATCCAGCGCGTCCTGCAGCGCATCCGAAAACATATTGAATGCCATAACCAGACCGAACATCAGTACCGAGGCAGCAATAAAATTGTTGAAGTAGCCGGCCAGTACCTCGAAGGTGCTCTCGGAAATCATCAGCCCCCAGCTCATGCCGTCTTTCACGCCCAGACCGAGAAAACTCAGAATCACCTCCGACTTGATCGCCGCAACAAAGCTGATGGTCGCCTGCACCAGCAAAATATGAAACGTGTTCGGCAATATGTGGCGGAAAATTATGCTCAGGCGATTCAGCCCAATGGCATGGGCCGACTCCACAAATTCCAGCCCCTTAAGCTTGATAACTTCGCCGCGCACCAGGCGCGCGGTACCAATCCAGAAAGTAACAATCATCGCGATGTGCATGGACCAGGGGCTGTCCTGCAGACTGTAGGCAATGGCCGCCACCAGCAGAATAAAGGGGACGGAATCCAGCACGCCCATCAGCCAGATGACGATCTCGTCCACCCAGGTCGCGCTGTAAAAACCTGCCAGCGCGCCCAGTACCGCGCCGACCAGTGTGGCGCCTATGGCCACGACCAGGCCGACCTCGAACGCGGTGCGGGTGCTGTATATCGCCCGGGAAAATATGTCCTGGCCGATAATGTTGGTGCCCAGCCAGTGTTCCGCAGAAACCGGCGCCCACTTCGGGCCGCTGATTTCGGCCCAGCCGGTTGCCCACCAACCGAGCATGACGCCGGCCGCGATGACGGCATAGCTGCCTACCACCAGCAAAGCCAGCATGCCGACGCGATCACGACGGAACTTGCGCAGCGCCCTGCGCCACAGGGAATCGCCATGCCGCTCAACCGGCAGCGCCGCCGCAGTCATCGCAGCGACACCCTGGGATCGACCAGCCGGTAACAAATATCAGTCAGCAACTGCGCCACTACAAACAGTATGGCGGTGAGTGCGACGACAGCTTTAAGCACTGGCTGGTCGCCCGTCACGATGGCGTCATAGGTGACCTTGCCGATACCCGGGATGCCGAAATAGCTTTCCAGCAACAGGCTGCCGCTGATGATTATCAGCGGTATGGAAAACACTACCCGCGTAACAATCGGCACCATACTGTTCTTGAGAATGTTGCGGTAAAAAATTCGTGCCGGCGGTACGCCGAAAGCACGCGCGGTGCGCACATGGTCGCGCGTCATCTCCTCGACGATGACCGCCCGGTAGAAACGGGTGTTGTAGCCCAGCGCCACAAACACGGTTGCCAGTGTTGGCACAGTCACATGCTGTATGTAGGCCAGCGGCGTGCTGGTATCCCAGCCGCGCACCGGAAACAGGTTCAGGCCGTCACTTGATGACAACAGAATCTGGAAGGCAATGATGGCAATCAGAAAGCTCACCGACATGCCGACAGCCGCAGAACCCATAATCAGCTTGTCGATGAAGCCACCGCGAAAATATGCCGCGACCAGAGCCAGCGCCACTCCCAGCCCGTTCCCCAGAATGAAGCCGGGCATAGCCAGCAACAGTGATACCGGAATAGTGCGCGCCAGAATGCTGCTGACTTTTTCGTCGGTGGATTCCGAATTGCCGAAATCCAGCGTAACGATTTCCTGCAGATAGCGCACGTAGCGGGTAACGAATGGCTGGTCGTAACCCAGCTGACTGCGCACTTCAGCAATCTGTTCAGCGGTAGGGTTCTTGCCGACCAGCTCATAGGTTTTGTCGGGACCAAAATAGACAATCAACAGAAAACTGATCAGCGTGACGCCCAGAACCAGCGGAATACCGGCAATGACCTTGCGCAATGAATACAGCAACACTTCCATCAGTTCAGGGTTTCCATCGTGTTGTTGTCGAGTACGTCCACATATTGCAGAAACTGGCCGCCGACAAAATTGTTGTCCGGATAGGCAATCACGTTTTTGTGCCAGAGCGCGATACCGACTCGCGACAAACCACTGATAATCACGCAGTCGTCAACGACCATCCGGTTCATTTGCCGGTAGAGTTCGGTGCGCTCCGGGGACGGCAGCATCTCCGAGGTGATTTCATACAGACGGTCGTATTCGGGATTGCTGTAGTTGCTGCTGTTCGAACCGGGGGATCTGTTTGGACCGTAGAACAGCTGCAAACTGCTTTCAGCATCCGGATAATCCAGCAGCCAGGCCAGCGACAGTAGTTGCTCCTCGCTGTTGTGCCAGGCTTTGGCAAGATCCGCGAATGTTGCATAGGTTTTCAGGACGATTTTTTCCTTGGGATAGCCAATCGCGGTCAGCCAGCCACGAAACTGTTCGAAAAACAATCGCGACGTGGGGCCGGGTTGCGAGCTGTACACCAGCTCGGGCAGATTGCCGGCATTCCAGCCATGTTCGGCCAGCAACGCGCGTGCGCCTGCCGGGTCGTGTGCGACGCTCTGCCGCGACATATTTGGGTCAAATTCGGGCAACGATGGGGGAATAACGCCCGGAAATATATCGCCCAGACCGCCGTACCAGCTTTCGTTGCGGGCCTGCCAGTCACGTGCCTTGCGGATCGCGCAGCGTAACCCGCGGTTGCGTTCATTGCGCAGCGGATCCGGGTTGTAACCGACGTCGGGGAAATCCATGTTGAATGCGGTGTAAACAAATCCCACCTCCTCGGAGGTGGCCATGTGATAGCGGTTTGCATATTCCGGTTTCAGCACCACCGGATTGCGTGACTCCAGCACCCGGTAAACCTGTTCGGCCGGCAGCCCGGTCATTTGCACCTCGGTACCCTTGGTGAAGGAACTCCAGCGCGCCGAGCCTTCGGCAATAAAATTAATCTCCAGCCGGTCAATGAACGGCGGCGACCTGCCGTCCAGGATTTCCAGCCCATATTGCCCCTGCGTTGCGGGGTCGTATCCCTCGGCAGCCAGATCGAGCGGTCCGCGGTCAAAGTTTTCATTGGGTACCAGCACCGCTTTGGCTGAATCATAGGACACCAGTCGGAACGGCCCCGAGCCTACCGGGTTAATGGAAAACTCCCGCCCGTAAAACTCCACGGCCTCGCGCGGTATGGCCACGCTTGGCCCCATGGCGAGTGTGTTCACCAGTTGCGGATACGGACGGGTAAGCTTGATCTGCAGGGTATACCGGTCAATGGCCCGAAAACCTGCCACCTCTTTCGCATAATCGGAGCCCGCCTGCTTCCATTCGCTGAGGCCCGCAATGCGCCCCTGCCAGAGCCATGCGGCAACCGAACGGGTAGCCGGATCGAAATGCCGTTTCATGGCATAAACGAAATCCTCGGCAACCACTTCTCTGCCGCGTCCGTCCGGAAACACCTCACTGTCAGCAAACCGTATACCCTTTTTCAAACGAATGGTGTAGGTCAGTCCGTCGGCCGATACCTCCGGCATGGCGGCCGCCAGCCGTGGTTTCAGTTCATACGGTCGCTGCAGGTATTTGTAGACATACAGACTGTCGTACAAGGTCTGCACCATGTCGTTTGCACTTGCCGTCGATGCCCTGGCAGGATCCAGACT
>JAUIEY010000120.1 GCA_030429685.1 Gammaproteobacteria bacterium | reverse complement strand
CTTCCTCTGCAATATCGTGTACTCGGTGCTGCTAGCCGTGGTCATTATCGCCGCCATCGGCCAGCTCGGTGTCGAAACCACATCATTGCTCGCAGTCTTTGGCGCTGCCGGCCTGGCCGTCGGCCTGGCACTGCAGGGATCGTTGTCCAACTTTGCCGCCGGTGTGCTGATCGTGGCTTTCCGCCCGTACAAGGTCGGTGACTTTATCGAAGGCGGCGGCGAAGCCGGCACTGTCGAGGAAGTGCAGATTTTCACCACGGTACTGAAGTCGCCGGATAATAAAAAAATCATCGTACCCAACTCCCAGATCATGGGCAGCACCATTACTAATTATTCGGCGCTGGGCACGCGCCGCGTCGACCTGGTTTTCGGCATCGGCTACGGTGATGACATCGACAAGGCCTACCAGGTACTGCGCGAAATACTCGATGCGGATGAGAGAATACTTAAGGAACCGGCCTATACCATTGCCCTGAACGAACTGGCCGACAGCAGCGTAAATTTCATCGTTCGGCCCTGGGTCAATTCAGCCGACTACTGGGGCGTCTACAACGGCGTCACTGAACAGGTGAAGCGCAAATTTGATCAGGCGGGCATCAGTATCCCCTTTCCGCAGCGCGACGTGCACATGTACCATCATGGCGAGCAGTCCTGACCCCGGAGCGCTCACTGAGAACAAGAAAAGCGGCCCCTTTGCGGGGCCGCTTTTTTTTGCTGCGCTATCCTGCTGCTAGTCTGCGGCGGTCAGGCTGGGGATAGAGTCTTCCGACGGCGCATCCGGTGCGCTCATGCGCCATAGATATTCAACAATCATGGCATCGCGTTCGGCGCTTTTATCGTAACCAATCATAGGCGGATAGCGCATACGGTTGCCGGGAACCATTCCCGAGGGGTCGGCAATGAATTCCGCAACCAGTTCGGGCGTCCAGACAAAGCCGGCTTCACGCAGCTCGACAAAGGCTTCCGAGTATGAGAAGTGATCCACCACCGAAGCGGGCTGACCCATAATGCGGTGCAGATTCGGGCCCACCCGATTGTGCCCGCCCGCCTCGAGGGTGTGGCAGAAGCGACACCAGGTAAATGCCTGCTTTTGCTCGGCGAGTTCATCCAGCGTGCGCTCCGGCAACGGCATCGCGTAATAATCCGGTACATCTTTTCCTGCCAGCAATGCCTGAATCTCGGCATCGCTGAATTCAGCATCGGAATTGAAGGGCGTTACGCCAAACCAGACGTAAGGGAAAAATAGCGCCAGCGCCAGCAAGCCGCTCAGCACGGCAATATGAAAAATTCTAGCTCCTGTGGATACGCTCATCAGACCTGCGCTCCGGGAAACAGGCGGCGCCAGCCGCTGCCGTATTTTTTATGCTGCCAGATCCCGACTGCAAACCAGAGGCAAAACAGCATGAGGTAGTAAAAAGCCAGCGCGCTGTGCGGGTATCCGGTGGCTTTGCGCAGACCTTCCGATGTAGCCGCCAGTTGCGGCATCACCGCGCCGAAAAAATTCACCTGCCTGCCCTCGCCCCAGGCATAAAAAATCCCGATCAGAAACTCCGCTGCGAACACCAGTATCAGCACGAACAGGATGGCCCGGCTGAAGGCAAAGGAATCTTCGGGCATGCCGGCCGGCGGCAGCGGCTTCGGCCCGGCCGCAAACCAGTACAGGCGCACCAGACAAAGCACGCCGACCAGCCAGCCCAGACTGTCGTGCCAGAGCTGCATTCCCTCACGCTCGCCCAGCGGCGTGCGCGGCAGGTTGATGATGTTGAAAAACAGGATGAAAAAAAGCACGAATATCGCCCATCCCAGCACGGTGGCGGTGCGATCCTGCACCCCGGGCGCAAGTTGCTGTGTCATAGGATTTCCTTGCCGTGATTACGGAGCGCCATACTAGCCCAGCACCGGGCCGGTTGCAGCACCGCAAAGCCAGTGTTTTAGCGGCCTGCAGCAGAAGCCTGGGGTGTGTATCAAACTGTAACAATTGCGCCGCAGCCTATTGGAAATAGAGCCTGTCCAGATTACCATGTCCGCCTGTTGGACGATTTCCCCTTGCCGCAAATCAGAGCCGGAGCCATATGAGTTCTACCCGCCCGATTAGAGCCTTACTGCGAGGTCTTGAGGTTTTACATGTACTTAATCGCCACAACGGCGCTACTGTATCCGAGGTAGCCGGCGAAATAGACCTGCCGCGCACGACCACCTATCGCATTCTCGAAACGCTGTGCGTGGCCGGCTATGCCTACCGTGCTGCCAGCGATGAGCGCTACCGCCTGACCATCATGGTGCGGGGCCTCAGTGACGGCTTCGACGATGAGGCCTGGATCACCCTGGTCGCGCGGGAATATATGTACAGCCTGTGCCAGGAACTCATCTGGCCCTGCGCGATTGCCACACTCTCCGGCAATAGCATGCTGGTGCGGCAGACAACGGATCATCGCAGCCCGCTGGCCGTGGAGAAGCGCGGACCCGGCTTTCGGGTCGGCATTCTGACCTCTGCAGCAGGATTGTGTTACCTGGCTTTCTGTCCCAAAGAACAACGCGATACCCTGCTCGACATGCTGGCCCGCTCCAAGGACGAAGCCAATGCAGCAGCCCGCAACAAAAAGAAAATCTACGAAACGCTGGTGGAAGCACGCAAGCGCGGTTTCGCCCTGTGGCACCGCAAGCGCCGGGTTTCTGACGAGACCAGCCTGGCGGTACCTATAATCGTGCAGGATCGGCTGCTGGCGGTGCTTACCATGCGTTTTGCCAGCACCGCTGTGGCGGAAGCCGAAGCCATTGAGCGCTTTGTACCTCGACTGCGCAACACCGCGCAGGAAATTGCCGGCGAGTTTCTGCGGCAGCATCAACGCGAGCCGATTGAATCGCCGCTGAAAAGCGGTGACGACTGAACCGCGCAGCCGGCCCGAAACAGCCAACAAAAAAGGCCCCACGGGGCCTTTTTTGCGTATCGCAGGCGCAAGTTTACGCGCTTAACGGAACACCGGTTGCGCCGGCGGCTCCAGCCCGGTCTCGGCCAGGCAACTGGCGCGCAATTCCTCAATGGACGGACCAAAGTTGAACACCCCGACTTCGCCGCGCGCCGCGCGCATTTCGTCACGGAGCTTGGTCGTCGCAGCCTCATCCACGGCGCCGTTACTGATAACCACACCGTAGTCTTTGGCGCCTTCTGCCGTCGCCAGATTGCGCTTCACGTCCGCCAGCACCAGCGCCGGGTCGCGTTCCAGCGGGTCGCCCCAGCCGCCGCCGCCCCAGGTATTGAAGTACAGCAGGTCGCCGGCCTTGACTGGTATATCGTCACACTTGGACGGCAGCCATTCTTCGCTGCCGTCGGTGCGCACCAGCTTCTTGGTCGAGCGCATACCGACCTCACCACCGAGCACACCCCACGGGTAGGTCAGCCAGCGTTCGTCATGGATGGCAATCGCGCCGTCCGACAAAAAGCGGTATGCCACGCTCAGGCCATTACCGCCCCGATGCAGCCCGGCACCACCGGAATCCGGAATTGTCTCGTAGCGCTCGATACGCAGCGGGAAATAGGATTCAATGAATTCATTCGGCACGTTAGTGAAACCGGGCCACAAAGAATGGCCGTCCGGGCCGTCACCAGCGGGCCGGCCGGGAACCCCGCCAAAACCAATCTGGAACAACTGGAAGTACTCGTTGTTCTTGCCTTCGCGGGTGTCGTAACCCGAATAGAACAGGTGCGGTGAATCCGAGAAACCGGCCGCATTGAGCATCTGCTCCGGGGCCCCGGAACCCAGCAGGGCGCCCAACACGTCGAAGATCCGCCCCAGTGCATGGGTACGTCCCGAGATGGCAGCCGGGAATTTGGGTTTCAGCAGAGTGCCTTCCGGGATGTGTACATCAACGAGATCATAGAAACCGTCATTGAAGACAATATGCGGATCAACAACATTAATGGTGAACGAACCAAAGAACATTTTGAACATGTCTTCGTTCAGGTAAAAGTTCACCGAGCTTTGCGCCTGCGGATCCGTACCGGAAAAGTCGAAATGTGCAACGTCGCCTTCGCGCCACATCTTGCACTTGATCTTGTACGGCCCCATGCCCATGCCATCATCACAGATGTAATCCTCGAACACGCGCGGCTCTTCCGGAATGAAGTTCTGGATAATGAACTTCATTGCGTTGTAGTTGCGCTCCAGCATGATGTCCATGGCGCTGAAAAAGATGTCATCGCTGAAACGGTCAGCGATCTCGATACAGCGGCGCGCGGCCGTGTTACAGGCGGCCACCAGCGCATTCAGATCAAAGCGGTTCCACTGCGAGGTGCGCACGTTGTGCAGAATCAGTTCCAGAACGTCCTGCTGCAATTCACCTTTCTTGTAGAGCTTGATCGGCGGAATGCGAATACCTTCCTGATAAATATTGGTGGCCTTGATCGGAATTGAACCAGGCACCATGCCGCCGTTATCAGACATGTGCCCGAACATTGCCGTCCAGGCAATGTGACGGCCATTCTTGAATACCGGCTTCAGGACCAGCCAGTCAGGCAGATGCGAGACGGCAGCATTGCACATGTAAGGGTCATTGGTCAGGATGATGTCGCCTTCTTCGATTTCGTCATCGTAGGCCTCCATAAACGGCCCGATGAAGGAGCCGAACTGGCCGACCACCATTTTGCCCTCTTTATTGGCAATCATCGGAAAGCAATCACCCTGCTCCCGAATGCCTGGCGACATGGCTGTGCGGAACAGCACGGCATCCATTTCGATGCGTGCATTCTTCAGCGCATTCTCAATGATGTCGGCGGTTACGCCCTCGACATCGACCTTTTTAAGAGGAGTGTCGTTGGTCTCAATAATTCTTGCAGTCATTTGTCTCTCCTCGCCTTACTTGGTCGGGTTAATCAGCAGATTGCCGACTTTGTCGACCTCAGCCGCATGGCCCGGCAGGATCACCGTGGTTGAGTCCATTTCCATAACAATGGACGGCCCCGGCACGATGATGCCCGGATGCAGCAAAGTGCGGTCGTATAGCGGCGCTTCGTGCCATCCACCGTCATAGTAGAACTTCGACTCATGGATGATGCAGTCCTGCAGTTCCTTGTCGGCGGAGCCAACCGTCGCCGCGGCCATATCGGTTGCCTTGGCCTTGACGACCGCACGGATCATCAGAATTTCATGGCCATCGGTCAGTTTAAAACTGAACAACTGGTCGTGCTCCTCGTCGAACTGATCAGTAATAACGCTGACACCCCGTTCCTTCAGCTCGGTTTCGGTGAAATCAACGGTAATCTCGAAAGCCTGACCGGCATACCGGATATCGGCCTGGAACGTGACTTCATGATCTTCCTTGCCGATACCGTCTTCGATAAGAGCCTGTGCAGCACGCTCCTCGAGCGCCTTAAGGTCGGCAAGCAGTTCTTCAGAACTGACATCCTCGGCCATGCGAATGTAAGTGCGGGTCGCCTCATCCTGCACCGTGGTGGTCGCATCACCGCGGGCGCACAGCACGCCCGGGCCGGGCGGCACTATCACCGGCCACGCATCCGACAGGATGCCCATGGCATTGCCATGCAGCGGACCGGCGCCGCCGAAACAAACCAGCGCGAAATCACGCGGATCGTAGCCCTGCTCGACCGAAACCAGACGCAGCGCACCAAACATGGCCTCGTTCGCCACCTTAATGATGCCTTCCGCCGCTTCCAGCATGCTGATTCCAAGCGGCTCGGCGATGGTCTGCACGGCCTTTTCCGCCGCTTCCTTGGAAATTTCCATCTTGCCGCCAAGTTGCACATCCGACGGCAGGTAACCCAGCACCACATTAGCGTCGCATACAGTCGGCTTGTCACCGCCTTTCATGTAAGCGGCCGGACCGGGCACCGCACCTGCCGATTCGGGGCCGACCCGCAGCGCGGCGGTGAGTTCCGGCACGAAGGCAATCGAGCCGCCGCCGGCGCCCACGGTACGCACGTCAACCGACGGCGCACGCACTTTGACATCGCCGACGAAAGTTTCGCGGCGCACGCGGGCCCGGGAGTTCTGAATCAATGCCACGTCAGTCGACGTGCCGCCCATATCAAACGTAAGAATGTCATCATAACCGGCGCGGCTGCAGAAATAGATTGCGCCGGTAACGCCGCCGGCCGGGCCGGACATCAGCATGTT
>JAUIEY010000119.1 GCA_030429685.1 Gammaproteobacteria bacterium | reverse complement strand
GCCGATGCGCCGTGCCGCCCCGGTAATGAGCGCCCACTGACCTGTCAGTTGTAAGGATGATGCAGTCACGCTGGTAAGATTAACTCAGCATGCCTTATTCACCAATTGCTTTTGTTTTTTACGCAGCGGAAATGCATTGACGCAGCTGACTCTGCCCGTACCCGATGCCGAAGCGCGCGCGCACAGCGAGCGTCTTGTCGCCGTTATTGGCGAGCGTATCGCCGCGGCAGGCGGCTGGATATCGTTTCGTGATTACATGAATGCGGCATTGTATGAGCCCGGCCTGGGCTACTACAGCGCCGGTGCCGCCAAGTTTGGTGAGGCGGGAGATTTTGTTACTGCGCCGGAAATTTCGCCGCTGTTCTCCGCCTGCCTGGCCGGCCAGCTCGCCGAAGTGCTGCAGGCCTGTGACGGCGACAGCGTTCTGGAACTCGGCGCCGGTACCGGCCGCATGGCCGCCGATATGCTGCTTGAATTCGAGCGGCTGCAGGCGCTGCCCGCGCGCTATCTGATTCTCGAGACCAGCGCCGAACTGCGCGCGCGCCAGGCTGGACCAGTTGCCGGCGTCGCTGCGGGATCGGGTGGTCTGGCTGGAGCGCCTGCCGGCGACGCCGCTGAACGGTGTCATAGTCGGCAATGAAGTGGCGGATGCACTGCCGGTGCAGCGCTTTGTTGTTGACGGTGATACCACCACAGAACTCGGTGTGAGCCGGGACGGCGATACCCTGGTCGCCAGCCCGCGTGCTGCTGATAGGCAGCTGCGTGATTTTGTCGCCGGCCTCGCTCTCGACGTGCAGCAGCCATATTGCTCGGAAGTGAACCTGGCGCTGCCGGCGTGGCTGGTGTCACTGAGTGATGCACTGGGCAGCGGGGCCATTGTGCTGCTCGACTACGGTTACAGTCGCGCGCAGTATTACCACCGTGAACGCAGTGCCGGGACTTTACGGTGTTACTACCGGCATCGTGCGCATGATGATCCGTTCTTCTGGCCCGGCCTGCAGGACATCACCGCGTGGGTGGATTTTTCGGCGCTGGCCGAGGCAGGTGCGGCCGCCGGGCTCAGCGTTGCGGGCTACACCACGCAGGCGAATTTTTTGCTGGCCGCCGGCATAGAAGCGCGGCTGGCCGTGTCGGCGGCTGCTGATGAGCCTTCTCCTGATCTTCAATTGCAGGCGGAACTGGCGGCTGGTTTGCGTACCCTGATGCTGCCCGGTGAAATGGGTGAAGCGGTTAAGGTCATGGCGCTGACGCGCGGGCTGGCTGCAGCGCCGTCCGCTCTGCTTGGCAGGGATATGCGCGCGGCGCTTTAGCCGGCGCGGCTTCAGAGCCGCGCGAAGATCAGCCAGCCGAGCATGCCGAACGCCAGCGTCAGTTTCAGCGCGGCGCCGAGCAGCATGCCCAGCGTGGCGCCCAGTCCGGACCAGCCTGCTGCCTTCCAGTTGCGGCGCAGGTACAGCTCGCCGGCGACAGCGCCGAGAAACGGCCCGAGCAAAATGCCGGGCAGGCCGAAAAAAATGCCCACCAGAATGCCGATGCCGGCACCGAACACCGCCTGCCGGGACGCATTGAAGCGTCTGGCGCCGAGTAAGCCGGCGACAATATCGATTGCATAGGTCAGCAGCGACAGCACCCCGAACACCACCAGAGTGCCGGTGCCGAGATAGGCAAAATCGTCCGCCCAGGCGGCCACCACGAAGCCGGCAAACATCACCGGCGCGCCGGGCAGAGCCGGTAAAGCCAGGCCGGCGATGCCGGCGGCGATCAGCATCACCGCCAGCGCCCACAGCAGGATGGCTTCGTTCATGCGTCGCGGCAGTCAGTCGCGCAAACCCAGCGCAGCGATGGCAGCCACGCGCGCGGCGCGCAGTGCCGCGCCGAAAGCCGCGCCGGTGGCGCCACCGGCGTCAATGTCTGCCGCGGCGACTTTGCGTGCGGCCGTATGTGCGGCACGGAATTTATCGGCCTGCGGGTACGGGCGCTGTTCCAGCCCGGTGCGGCCGCGCGCGTCGGCTTCGCAGGCCTGCAGCATCAGTTCGAAACGCTCCGGGCGCCGGAAGGCGTCGGTGGCCTCAAGTATTTTCAGCATGGTGTCGGGGCGCAGCTGCCCGGCGCGGTGCACATCGGTGTGAAAACGGCACACGTGCAGGGCCAGGTCGCGGCAATTGTTTGGCACGGCGAGTCGTTCGCTGAGTGCTTCGATCAGTTTGAGGCCGCGTTTTTCGTGGCCGCGATGCGACGGCCAGTACTGCGGATCGGTGGTGCCCTTGCCCAGATCGTGCACCAGCCCGGCAAAACGCACGGGCACCGAGTCGGTCAGCGCGGCTGCCTGCTGCAACACTAATAATATATGTGTGCCGGTATCAATCTCGGGATGCCATTTTTCCGGCTGCGGCACGCCGAACAGCCGGTCCACCTCGGGGAACACCACTGCCAGTGCGCCGCACTCGCGCAGGGTGGCGAAATACACATCCGGGCGTGCGGTACGCAGCGCTTTTTCGGTTTCCTGCCAGACCCGCTCCGGCGTCAGTGCGCCGATTTCGTCGGCGGTCGCCATGTCGCGCATCAGCGCGGCGGTTTCCGGCGCAATGCTGAAACCGAATTCATGCAGGCTGGCGGCAAAGCGCGCGACACGCAGCACGCGCAGCGGATCCTCGCGAAAGGCATCGGACACATGGCGCAGCACGCGGTTGTCAATGTCCTGCTGGCCGTGCCACGGGTCAATGAGCCGGCCCGCATCATCCTGCGCAATGGCATTGACGGTAAGGTCGCGGCGCTGCAGATCCTGCTCCAGGGTGACGTCGGCGCCGGCGTACACATCGAAACCGTGATAGCCGGGACCGGTCTTGGTTTCGGTGCGCGCCAGTGCGTATTCCTCGCCGCTTTGCGGATGCAGAAACACCGGGAAGTTTTTGCCGACCTTGCGGTAGCCCTGCTGTTCCAGCTCCTCGGGCCGGGCGCCGACAACCACCCAGTCCTTTTCACGGACCGGGCGGCCAAGCAGATTGTCGCGCACCGCACCGCCGACGAGGTAAACGTCCATGCGGTTATTGTCGGCTAGCGGATTACCCGGAGCAACACACGGGTGCCGCGCACAATCCTCATGCCGAGTACTTTCTGGTCTTCTGCGTATTTGCGCAGGTCCGCAACGTTACTGATGGTGTTGTTGTTGAGTTGCACGATGATGTCACCGGCTTCCAGACCGGCGTATTCCGCCGGACTGCCGCCGGCCACATTGTCCACCTGCACGCCCTTGCCGCGGAACGCCTGTTTGCCGTCGTAGTTGGAGAACTCGGCTCCGGCCAGCCGCGGGTGAATATCGTCCGCCGGCACCGATGCTGCCATCTCGTCGTCGCGGCTGCCCAGCACGGCTTTCATGTTGCGGGTTTTGCCGTTGCGCAGGACTTTGAGGCGCACCTCATCGCCGGTGCGCTTGAGGCCGATGGTGTTGCGCAGGTCGGTGGCACCGTCAATGGTTGCGCCGTCCACCTCGATGATCACGTCGCCGGCTTCGATACCGGATTTCTCGGCCGCCGAATCCGGGAACACTTCCTGCACCAGCGCGCCTTTGTAATTGCCGCTCTCAATGCCGAACGCGGTTGCCGTTTCTTCGGTCAGGTCGCCGATGCTGACGCCCAGCAGTCCGCGGCGCACTTCACCGAATTCAAGGATCTGCTCCATGATGGATTTGGCGATGTTCACCGGGATGGCAAAGCCGATGCCGATGTTGCCGCCGCTCTGGCTGTAGATCATCGAATTAATGCCGACCAGTTCGCCTTTGAGATTGACCAGCGCACCGCCCGAGTTGCCGGGGTTGATGGATGCGTCGGTCTGGATGAAATCGGCATAGCCGTTGCGGTTGACTTCCTGGCGCCCGAGTGCGCTGACAATGCCTGACGTCACCGTGTGACGCAGGCCAAAAGGGTTGCCGATTGCCAGCACAAAATCGCCGACCCGCAGTTTCTCGGAATTGCCCAGCCGCATTTGCGTCAGGTTCGCCGGATTTTCCACCTGCAGTACCGCGATGTCGGTGCCTTCGTCGGAGCCGATAATCGTGGCTTTGAGGATGCGGTCGTCCTGTAGAAAAATTTCAATCTCATCCGCGCCGTTGACAACGTGATGGTTGGTCAGGATGTGGCCCTTGTCGGCATCAACGATGACGCCGGAACCGGCGGAACTGACTTCACGCTGACGCTCGCGCTGGCCGCCTTCGGGCATGCCGAAAAAGCGGCGGAAAAACGGGTCCTGCATGAGCGGGTTGGTCGGTGCGGACACCGTGGACCGGGTGCGGATGTTCACCACCGCGGGAGCTGTCTTATCGACCAGCGGCGCCAGGCTCGGCACTTCCTTGCCGTTGATTTCGCCGGGCAGCGCAGCGCTGGCACCGGCGGAAAAACTCATAATCAGGACGAGCAGCAGACCGGCGGTTCCGGCGAGTCTCAGTTTGGGCATGACAGATGTTCCTGGAAATTCTTGTGGGGAAGTATAACCGCGCGTAACGCATTGCCTTAAACGACAACGCCAGCCGCCGGAAGTTTCCGGAAGCCGGCGTTGCGACGTGACGGGCATGTTGCGGACGACCGCTCAGGCCTGTTTGACGGCAATCTTTCTGGCCTGGACCTTGGCATGTTTGGGGATGGTCACTTCCAGCACACCATGCCGGGTTTCCGCCACGATGTCTTCGCCGTTGGCTGTATCGGGCAGCGCAAAACGCCGCATGAAACTGCCGCGGATACGCTCGTAACGCTTGTAGCCTTCGGTTTCCGAACGGTTTTCCTCGTCGCGCTTGCCCTGGATTGTCAGCACCCCGTCTTCCATCGTGATGTCGATGGCGTCGGGATTGACACCGGGCAGGTCGGCAGTCAGCAGGTAGTGATCGGCTTCCTCACGGATATCCACTGCCGGCGTCCAGTCGGCCGCAGTATCGGTGGTGCGCCGGGTCAGTGGGTCAAACTCGTCGCTGAGCAGGCGGTTGAGCAGCCCGAGGCCGCTGTAGCGCGGTTCATATCGTGCGATATTCATTAGCTTACTCCTTGATAAACAACAACTTGTGCAGAGCGGGTGGTGCCGCTTGAAGCTAAAGTGGGGCTGCCGGCGGGAATTTCAAGGGGCCCGGTTCTGTGGATAAGCTGTGGAAAAGCTCTGCAGGAGGTGGGGACAGGCAAACACAAGATATTGTGGTTGTGGTCGCCGGGAAATAATTTCTGTTGCATCGCGTTTTGTGTTGTTGTCGCGCAGCGACAACTTATGTAAGTTATTGAAAATAAAAAGTTAGTACAAAAAATAACCAGCTTTCAACATGCTTGACACGACCCCGGAGGCGGCCTATTCTGCTTAGCGTTCGACACAACATCTAGTGTTGGCATTTTTGTACGGGAATGTCACCAGGTTGCTGCCGAAGTAGCGGTTTCGCCGCTATACAGCGCCGTTTATGGTCGTCAGAGAACATATACGGCATCGGACAGGGGGAAGCGCGGTTGTTGAGCTGCCATCCGTCCGGTGTCAGGGGTCAATCTGCGGTCATATAAATGTGGTGACAGATTAACGGGTAGACGGGTTTTCGGGGGAGTAACAGCAAGCAATGAAAATCGCAGCGCGAAAGGAATCGGCCGCGGGATCGGCCATTGAGTTTCAGGAAGCATCAGTTGATATCTGGGATAAAAAGTATCGACTGAAATCCAAGCAGGGTCGTGTCATTGATGAAACCATGGATGACACCTATGCGCGTGTTGCGCGGGCGCTGGCCGACGTCGAAAGTGAGGAAACCCGCGAACAGTGGTTCGAAGCCTTTTTGTGGGCGTTGCGTAACGGCGCCATACCGGCCGGGCGAATCATTTCCAATGCCGGTGCTCATGAGCACAAGCCCGCCACCTCAACCATCAACTGCACCGTATCCGGCAGCATTCGCGATTCCATGCACGACATACTCGACAAAGTGCATGAGGCGGGGCTGACGCTGAAAGCCGGTTGCGGCATCGGATACGAATTTTCCACACTGCGCCCCAAAGGCGCCTATGTGTCCGGTGCCGGTGCCTACACTTCCGGCCCGCTGTCCTTCATGGATATCTACGACAAGATGTGTTTCACCGTGTCGTCGGCCGGCGGCCGGCGCGGCGCGCAGATGGGCACCTTCGATGT
>JAUIEY010000118.1 GCA_030429685.1 Gammaproteobacteria bacterium | reverse complement strand
CTGTATCGGACCGAGTCAAATGCTGTTGCCGGTCCAGACGTAGCGGCGCCCTGAGGCTTCCTGCAACAGATATTGCTCCAGGGCAATACGATTGCTGGTAAATGCCAGCTGACTCCAGGGTATGTCGGCGGGCTTTACCAGTTTCACTTCCAGAGTCTCGGAGCCGGCAGCGAAGCTTGCTGCAGCCAGCGTGGCGCGGAAGAACACATGCACCTGACCTGCTGACAATACATTCACGCTGGCAAGCAGGCCCTGCATGGTAACGTCGGCGCAGGCTTCTTCCCGGGTTTCCCGGGCAGCGGCTGCAGCCAGCGATTCGCCCATTTCCATAAACCCGGCGGGCAGCGTCCAGAAGCCCAATCGAGGTTCGATAGCGCGTCGGCACAGCAGTATTTTGCCGGCATGCACGGCCACGCATCCCACCACCAGCTTGGGGTTTTCATAGTGAACCGTGGCACAGCTGTTGCAGACATAGCGCAAACGGTTGTCGCCGGCCGGCGTTTCCACCCGCACGTTTGAACCGCAACGAGTGCAGTAAGAAATGGGACGCCCGAGAGGGCGTTTGTTGGCTATGTGCGTCATTGCAAAAAGCTGGTACCGGGAGGGGGACTTGAACCCCCAAGGTGTTGCCACCGGCGGATTTTGAATCCGCTGCGTCTACCAATTCCGCCATCCCGGCATATACAGGCCGGTTCAGGCCGACCGTCAAACGAGGCGGGATTCTAGCTTGGCTCGGGGTTCCACGCCATGTTTGCAGCGGTTGCCGCTACAATGCGCGCCCATGTGTGCTTCCTCCTCAAGCGTGCCGGTACCGGCCGATTTCGACTTTACTCTGCCGCCTGCCCTGATAGCGCAGACGCCGGCAGCCAGTCGCACTGCCAGCCGGTTGCTGCATGTGCCTGCGGACAACGAGGCATTCAGCGAGCGCGAGTTTGCCCGAGTGGGCGAATTGTTGCGTGACGGTGATCTGCTGGTGGTGAATGACACGCGGGTGATTCCGGCACGGCTGTTCGGCCGCAAGGCATCCGGCGGCCGGGTGGAAATGCTGTTGGAGCGTATTGTGGAACCACGCGTCGCGCTGGCGCAGCTGCGCAGCAGCAGGTCGCCTGCGGCAGGCAGCCAGCTGGAATTTGCCGGAAGCGTCGCGCAGGTGGAAGGACGGCGTGGCAATTTTTTTCTGCTGCGCTTTGCCGACGACGTGCTGAAAGTACTCAACGCCCATGGCCATGTGCCATTGCCACCGTATATAGAGCGCGATGATCACGCGGACGATGTGGAGCGCTATCAGACCGTTTACGCCGCTGAACCGGGGGCCGTGGCCGCGCCGACAGCCGGACTGCATTTCGATCAGCCGTTGCTGGACAGAATTGCGGAGCAGGGCGTGCAACTGGCGCGCGATACCCTGCACGTGGGCGCCGGCACTTTTCTGCCGTTGCGCGATGAGCAGTTGCGCAGTGGCCGTTTGCATGCCGAGCGCGTGGTGGTGGATGCCAGTGTGTGCGCGACGATTGCGGCCACGCGGGCCGCCGGCGGTCGGGTCATCGCGGTCGGTACAACGGTTACGCGCGCCCTGGAAGCCGCCGCAGCCGGCGGCAGGCTGGAGCCGTTTGACGGCGAAACGGACTTGTTTATCCGGCCGGGTTACGATTTCCGGGTTGTGGACGCACTGATCACCAATTTTCACCTGCCGCAGTCATCGCTGCTGATGCTGGTGTGCGCCCTGCGCGGCAAAGCAGCGGTGCTGAACGCCTATGGTTATGCCGTCGCCCGTGAGTTCCGGTTCTTCAGCTATGGCGACGCCATGTTTGTGGAAAGACCAGGCACCGTCGGGTCAGTAACCACGTGAGCCGGTTCAGCTTCACCCTGTCGGGTTCGGACGGACTGGCACGGCGCGGGCAACTGCGTTTTCCCCGTGGCACCATTGAAACACCGGCTTTTATGCCCGTCGGTACCTACGGCACCGTCAAGGGCATGACACCCGAAGAGCTGATTGATCTCGGTGCCGAAATCATCCTCGGGAATACCTTTCATCTGCTGTTGCGTCCCGGTCCGGAGATTATGCGCGCCCACGGTGGCCTGCACGGTTTTATGAACTGGCACAAACCCATCCTCACCGACTCTGGTGGCTTTCAGGTATGGAGTCTGGCGGAACGGCGCAAGCTCACCGAGGAGGGCGTGCGTTTCAATGCTCCCACCGACGGTAGGCAGGTGATGCTGACGCCGGAGTTGTCGCTGGAGATGCAGCATGCGCTCGGCAGCGATATCCAGATGGTATTCGACGAGTGCACCGACTACCCGGCTACCGAGCAGGCAGCGCGCGAATCCATGGAATTGTCGCTGCGCTGGGCGCGGCGCAGCCGCAAACGCTTTGACAGTCTGAACAACCCGGATCGGGCTCTGTTCGGTATTGTGCAGGGTGGCATGCACAACAACCTGCGTTCGGCGTCGCTGGACGGCCTGCTGGCTATCGGATTTGAGGGTATGGCGCTGGGTGGGTTGTCGGTCGGCGAAACGCACGCGGAACGCATTGCAGTGCTGGACCATACTGTGCCACAGATCCCGCCGGAACTGCCGCGCTACCTGATGGGTGTGGGCTTACCCGGCGACCTGTTTGATGCGGTCCGCCGCGGCGTGGATATGTTTGACTGTGTGATACCCACCCGGCATGCGCGCAACGGCTATCTGTTTACGGCCGACGGTACGGTGCGCATCCGCAATGCCCGCTACCGTGACGATGATAAACCGTTACAGGACGACTGCAGCTGTTACACCTGCCGCCACTACAGTCGCGCGTATCTGCGCCATCTCGACCAGTGCGGTGAAATTCTCGGCGCGCGGCTGAACACTATCCATAATCTGCATTTTTATCTCGATCTGATGCGGCAGATGCGGCTGGCCATCGAAAATGGCCGCCTCGATGCGCTGGAGCGAGATTTTCGGGCCCGGCTGGAGGCCGGGGACACAGGCTGAAGCCGCACCCGATCAGCGGCCGGCGGCCCCTGAAATCCTTCGGTTCTGTGCCATAATACGCGCCGTTTTTAGCCGGATCCCAGCTTCATGGACTTTTTTATCTCGAATGCATACGCGCAGCAGGCGCCTGGCGGGCCTGAGGGCCTGATGAGCCTGCTACCGCTGGTGCTGATTTTTGTGGTTTTCTATTTTCTGCTGATTCGGCCGCAAACCAAGCGGCAGAAAGAGCACCGTGAAATGGTTGCGGCCCTGGCCGTGGGTGACGAGGTGGCCACGGCGGGTGGCCTGCTCGGCAAAGTCACAGCGGTAAAGGAAAATTTCGTACGCGTTGAAGTGGCCGACAACGTTGTTCTCACGGTGCAGCGGCATACCATCAGTGCCGTGATGCCCAAAGGCACGATCAAGTCAGTCTGAAATCATGAACCGATACCCTTTATGGAAGAACCTGCTGGTTGCTTTTATCGTCGCGCTTGGCGCGCTGATAGCTCTGCCCAACCTGTTCGGCAAGGCGCCGTCGGTGCAGGTTGCCTTGAAAGACACCAGCGCAATTGTGGAGACAGAAGTCGAGCGCATGCTCGACCTGCTGGATGAGGCCGGTATCCAAAGAGCCGATGCCTATGTAGACGAAGGTCGGCTGCTGATCAGCTTTGCGGATGTGCAGCAGCAGTTGCGTGCCAATGAGCTGCTCAATGAAAACCTCGGCCAGAGTTACCTGGTGGCACTGACGCTGGCGCCGCAAACTCCGGAGAGCCTGCGTATGCTGGGCTTGCAGCCCATGAGCCTGGGCCTGGACCTGCGGGGCGGGGTGCACCTGGTCTACGAGGTAGACCTGAAGGCTGCGGTAAAGCAGCGTCTGGAAATTCTGTCCAATGACCTGAGCCGTGACTTACGCAAAGAACGTATTCGTCGCAATGTGCGTGTCGCGGGCGATGAAATCCGGATTCGTGTGGGTGATCCTCAGGACCTCGACCGCGTCGAGGAGATTGTTGCTGATATTGTCGAAATGGATGAGCCGCTGGCCATGCGGCGAGTCAGTGTCGGTGATGAAGAACAGCTGGTGCTGCAACTGACCGACAACCAGAAGCGTGCGCGTCAGGATTTTGCCATCCAGCAAAATACCGTCACCATGCGCAATCGCGTGAATGAACTGGGCGTTGCGGAACCGGTGGTACAGCGACAGGGGCTCAACCGCATTGTGGTGCAGTTGCCGGGTATCCAGGACCCGGGCCGCGCCAAGGACATACTCGATGCAACCGCAACGCTCGAATTTCGCATGGTCTGCGATACCGAGAACGCTTTTGAGGCTGAGCGGCGCGGCCGTGCGCCCCTGGGCTGCGAATTGCACCGTGACCGGCAAGGCCAGCCGGTGCTGCTCAAACGCGGCGCGGTGGTGACCGGGGATCAGCTTACTGATGCCAGTCAGGCGTTTGTTGACGGCCAACCCGCAGTCAACGTAACGCTGGATTCGCGCGGTGCCGATGAAATGCTGCGCACCACCCAGGACAACGTTGGCAAACCGATGGCGGTCCTGTTTATTGAGAAAGTGCGCGAGACGGTTGAGCGCAACGGCGAGGAGCAGCAGGTCACGGTTGAGAAGCAGGAAGTCATTAACGTGGCTACCATTCAGGGTGTTTTCAGCAGCCGGTTTCAGATAACCGGTCTGGGCCCGGTGGAAGCGCGTGACCTGGCGCTGCTGCTGCGTGCAGGTGCGCTGGCAGCCCCGGTGTTTGAAGTTGAAGAGCGCACCATTGGCCCGAGTCTCGGTCAGGAGAACATTGATCGAGGTTTCAGCGCCATAATGATTGGCTTCGCTCTGGTGGTGGTATTCATGGCAGTTTACTACCGCCTGTTCGGGTTGATAGCCGACCTGGCGTTGTTTGCCAACCTGGTGTTAATGGTCGCCGTACTATCGCTGTTGCAGGCGTCACTGACCTTGCCGGGTATCGCCGGTATCGTGCTGACAGTGGGTATGGCGGTGGATGCCAACGTGCTCATATTCGAGCGTATTCGCGAGGAAATTCGCAATGGCAACTCACCGCAGGCAAGTATTGCAGCCGGCTACGAAAAGGCCCTGTCGACCATTGCAGACGCCAACGTCACCACCCTGATCGCAGCCATTGTGCTGTTTGCTTTCGGCACCGGCCCGATCAAGGGTTTTGCCATCACGCTTTCGGTAGGCATCGTGACGTCGATGTTCACCTCAATTATTGGTACCCGCACGCTGGTAAATCTGGCTTTCGGCGGCCGTAAATTGCAGAAGCTCGCCATATAGGCCTGAACATGAAACAGCTCACCGCAAAATTCAATTTCGATTTCATGGGCAGGCGCAAGCTGGCCATAACTCTCTCCGCCGTGTTGCTGGTGATGTCAGTCGGGTCGCTGATTGCCCGCGGCCTGAATTTCGGCATCGATTTTACCGGTGGTGTGCTGCTGGAAGTCGGTTACGAAAGTGCCGCCGACCTGCCGGGTATTCGATCCGCGCTGGGCGGCGCCGGTTTCGGTGACGCCCAGGTGCAGAACTTCGGCGCTTCCCGTGACGTGCTGATTCGGCTACTGCCACGCGCAGAGGCCGATAACGCCGCACTGGCTGAAAACATACTTGGCATTTTGCAGCAGGCAGACGCGTCGGTAGAGTTGCGTCGGGTAGAGTTTGTTGGTCCGCAGGTGGGCGAGGAGCTCACCGAACGTGGCGGTACGGCAATGATTTTTGCCCTGCTGATGATTCTGGCCTACATCATGTTCCGGTTTCAGTGGAAATTTGCTGTCGGTTCCGTTGCCGCGCTGGTCCACGATGTGGTGATAGTGATCGGCGTTTTCTCGGTATTGCAGCTGCCATTCGATTTGTCAGTGCTGGCCGCCGTGCTGGCGGTGATCGGTTATTCGCTGAATGACACCATTGTGGTGTTCGACCGTATCCGCGAAAACTTTCAGGGCGTCCGGCGCGGCACCGCGGTGGAAATTGCCAATACCTCGATCAACCAGATGCTGGGCCGTACTCTTATCACCAGCTTGACGACATTGCTGGTGCTGCTGTCGTTGTTCCTGCTCGGCGGTGAAGCCGTGCGCGGTTTTTCGACCGCGCTGATTATCGGCATATTTGTCGGTACCTACTCGTCGATTTACACGGCTACCACAACCGCGCTGGCGCTGAATGTCACGCCGCAGGACCTGATTGTGCCGAAGCAGGAAGA
>JAUIEY010000117.1 GCA_030429685.1 Gammaproteobacteria bacterium | reverse complement strand
TACCACCATACCGTACGCAGCGCTTGCCGGCATTCTGCTAAAAGTGGGATGGGATATTGTCGACTGGGAATACCTGAAACGAATTCGCCGCGCGCCCCGGGAAAAAGTTTTCGTAATGTTGGTTACCTTCGGTCTCACCGTGTTTGTCGACCTGATCACGGCTGTCGGTATCGGATTGATTGTTGCCGGGTTTGCAACCGCTCGCTGGATGGAGACAGAAGAACTTAAGGGTGTAACGGCTGTTGCACTGTCAAAGGATGCCGCGCTGTCTGCTACCGAGCATGCTGCTCTTGAAAAACACGGTGACGCGATCGTACTGATAGCGCTGCGGGGGCGCTACTCATACGCCTCTGCTCGGGAGCTGACCAAGCGCATCGGTACCGCAACCAGTGGTTTCAAGGTTGCGATCCTTGATTTCAGCGATGACATGTACATCGATACCAGTGCCGCGATGGCAATCCGCGAAATTGTCGAGGGCATCGAAAGTGAGGGTATCCATTGTATTGTGTCCGGCCTGACCGGCATGGCGGAGCAGACTCTCAATGATCTGGGCGCGCTGGATAAAGTGGACGCCGGAGACCGGGTGGCAAACAAGAGCCTGGCAATAGAACGCGCGGCAGGCAAGCTGCAGAACTGAGTCGCAGTTAATTTGGGTGACAGCTGCTGCTTGCGGTTGTTGCCTCTCGCCAGTGCATGCTTAGCCGCAGGCTTCCACCGCCATTGCCACCGCCTCGCCGCCACCGATGCAAAGTGACGCGACGCCGCGCTTGAGTCCGCGGTTGCGCAGCGCATGGATAAGGGTCACGAGGATGCGCGCGCCACTGGCACCAATGGGATGGCCCAGCGCACAGGCGCCACCGTTCACATTGACTTTATCGCGGTCGAGCTGCAGATCATGAATGGCGGCCATGGTGACGCATGCGAAAGCTTCGTTGATCTCGAATAAATCCACGTCTCCCGCCTGCCAGCCGGCCTTGTTAAGTACTTTGCCAATCGCTCCGACCGGCGCTGTGGTAAACCACTCCGGTTCATGGGCATGGCCGGCATGGCCGACGATACGCGCCAGCGGCTGCAGGCCGCGTTGGGTGGCATTGGCTGCTGTCATCAGCAGCAGTGATGCTGCACCGTCCGAAATGGATGACGATGATGCCGCGGTCACGGTGCCGTCTTTGGCAAATGCCGGCCGCATGCCGGGGATGCCATCAAGGTCGCAGCGGGGCGGTTCTTCATCGGTGCTGACAACGCTCTCTTTGCGCCGCTGGGTAACCGTAACCGGTACAATTTCGTTGTCGAAACTGCCGTTCGCCATGGCATCCATGGCGAGCGTGACAGACCGGATGGTGAATTCATCCTGCTGCGCACGACTGAATCCGTATTTTCTGGCAGTCTCCTCGGCGAAATACCCCATCATGTTGCCATCGTAAGGATTTTGCAGGCCGTCGAAAAACATATGGTCAATGACTTCCTGGTGACCCATGCGATAACCGCTGCGGGCTTTGGGCAACAGATAGGGTGCATTGCTCATGGATTCCATGCCGCCGGTCAGTACTACAGCGGCCGCACCGGCGTGCACCAGGTCATGGCCCAGCATGGTGGTTTTCATGCCAGAGCCGCAGACTTTATTGACAGTCGTGGTGCCGGTGCTTTGCGGCAGGCCGGCGGCCAGCACTGCCTGTCTGGCCGGAGCCTGGCCGAGTCCGGCCGGCAGTACACAGCCGAGCAGGGCTTCTTCCACCGCATCGCCCGGCAGTCCGGTATCTGCCAGGCACGCGCGCGTGGCTGCGGCGGACAGTTCCGGTGCACTGGCGGCACTGAGGCTGCCCTGAAAAGAGCCTATGGGTGTGCGCCGCGCGGCGACGATGACAACAGATTCAGTCACGATGCTTAACTCTTGAGGTTCAGACAGAAGCCGGCCGGTCGGGCCGGGTCGCAATTATGCGGTTCGGCGGCCGCCACGCCAAGTGTTGCGGTCCAGATCAGGCTCACCGGTGGATTTGACTATGCGATCACGGCAGTAGCGCATGGCAGCTTCCTGCGTCTGGTGCTCATCCGGCTGAAACGGTGCATGTATGTCGACCCGCAGGCGCCCCGGTCGCGGCAGCAGTTTGTCAGCCGGCAGCATGTGACGAGTACCCGATATGGCGGCCGGCACAATCGGCATATGGCCGCGAAAAGCCACCGCAAAAGCACCGTTGCGAAACGGGCGTATCCCGGCTTCCGTGTGAAAGGTGCCTTCCGGAAAAAAGGCCAGCGAGCCGCCGGTCCCGGCGGTTTGCAGAATGCTGCGCACATCGGTAGCGCCGCGTTTTTTGTCGGCCCGTTCCACAAAATGGGCGCCGACCCGGCGCAACAGAAAATGGGCCACGGGTACCTGCGTCATTTCGCGCTTGATCACAAAATGAAACCGGTCCGGCAGGGCCGCAGTCATCAAAATGCCGTCGAGGTAGCTGGCATGGTTGGCCACCAGCACCGCCGGTTCGGCCGGCAGGTGCTCCAGGCCGCTGACAGCAGGGCTACTGCCGGTCAGGCTGAAGACTGCTTTTGCTGCGCCGCGTGCAAAACGGCGCCGGCGATGTTCGCCGGGCAGCAATGCCGCGGCCAGCACAGCGCTTAGCGCGCAGGCAACAAATACGGCTGCAAACCAGGCCCCGTATAGCTTTGCGCCCAGCCCGCCGGATTCAGCCGCGGATTGTGAACCATTTCGCATTCTGTCAAATCAAATATTTATGTAAGCCATTACCGCATTCTGTGAATTTGATCACGGCTACCAGCAGCGCGCGACAACATACTTTGCTTCGACCGGAACCGGTGCGTTTCCCGCGTTGCACAAGCGGCGGCGACACGCGGAGGAATGGTTCGGGTTCCCGGCGAGGCTGCGCGGATTATCCGCAAGGGCGCTCCGGGGGTCCAGCCGGCTTCGGATTTGGAAGTATTTACCAGCGTTTGCCGCGTGAGTTGAACTGAAGTAATGTCAGATATACCTAGCAAATCTGTTGAAAAAGAAGCAGCTGCTTCGAATTCATCCGAGGCCATCATCGATAAGTTTCTCGATGCAATCTGGATGGAACGTGGCCTGTCAGCGAACACGCTGGGGGCTTACCGGGCCGATCTGGTTGCCTTACGCCGCTGGCTGGCAGAACGCGACGTCAGTCTGATTTACGCAACGCGCAGC
The DNA here is from genome assembly GCA_030429685.1 of Gammaproteobacteria bacterium. GTDB lineage: Bacteria > Pseudomonadota > Gammaproteobacteria > Steroidobacterales. The sequence goes on along the minus strand of JAUIEY010000117.1, from coordinate 3,063 downwards.
GATTTGCTGGCGTTTATTGCGCATCGCACCGAGCAGGGCGCCAAGCCGCGCTCCACAGCCCGTCAGCTGTCCAGTTTCCGCCGTTTTTACCGATTTCTGTTGCGCGAGGGCGTCATCAAGGACGACCCGACCGTTAAGATCGAAATGCCCCGCATCGGCCGCTCGCTGCCGCAATCGCTGTCCGAAGGCGAGGTTGAATCACTGCTGGCTGCGCCCGATGTCAATGACCCGCTGGGTCATCGCGACCGCACCATGCTGGAAGTGCTCTATGCAACCGGGCTGCGGGTGTCAGAACTGATTAACCTCAAGCAAAGCGAGATAAATCTGAACCAGGGCGTTGCCCGGATTGTTGGCAAGGGCGGTCGTGAGCGGCTGATTCCGCTCGGCGAAGAGGCTCAGAACTGGCTGCGTGATTTTATCGCCGGACCGCGCGGCGAAATTTTGCTGGAACGTCAGACCGACTACCTGTTTCCGACCCGCCGGGGTGACCGCATGACGCGCCAGGCCTTCTGGCACATCATCAAGCGCTACTCCAAGCAGGCCGGCATCAGCAGCAAAATGTCGCCGCACACGCTGCGTCACGCGTTTGCAACACATTTGCTTAACAATGGCGCCGACCTCCGGGTTGTGCAAATGCTGCTGGGTCACAGCGATCTGTCGACCACCCAGATTTACACCCACGTGGCCCGCGCCCGCATGAAGGATCTGCACACGCAGCATCACCCGCGCGGCTAGGCCAGTGCATGGAATCAACCAGAGCCCCGGATCACGCCAGTGGCCCGGGGTTTTCTGTTGCGGGGCCGCGGCAGGGGCGAGCAGGGCCATGCTAAACTGCCGCCCGCTGTCAGCCAGACATGGAACACCAGCGGCCGGCGGTTGTCGTAAGCAGTGACAAGGCTGTCAGGCAGACAGCAGTTTTAATCAGGGAAATGCGCATATGAAATCTTTACTCGGGCAACTGCTGGCAGGTACCGCAACTGGCATGCTCTTTCTGGGTTTTGCGGCACAGGCCGGCAAGCTGCCGCCCGAATATGCCTTCGTGCAGGACGCTTTTCCGACTATTGAAATTACCGAGGTTCGGCCCTCGCCGGTAGATGGCGTTCTGGAGATGATTGTCGGCGCCGATATTTTCTATATCACCGCGGACGGCCGCTATTTGCTGCAGGGTGAACTGTTCGATATCAAAACCAAGCGCAACGTTACGGAGCTGGCGAAGGAAAGCGCGCGACTGGCCTACGTAAACCGGTTTGGCGACGACGAATCTATTCTGTTTGCAGCGGATGACCCGGTTGCCGAGGTGCTGGTATTCACGGATATTGATTGCGGCTATTGCCGTAAACTGCATCGCGAAATGGATGGCTACCTGAAAAACGGCATCAGCATTCGCTACCTGTTCTTCCCGCGCAGCGGACCCGGCACGGCCAGCTGGAAAAAAGCCGAACAGGTGTGGTGTGCCGATTCGCGCCAGGAAGCACTGACCCGGGCAAAAAACAACGAAGCAATTGCCAGTGACGACTGCGATGCATCCATAGTCGGCACCCATTACAAAGTGGTGAATGAGCTGGGCCTGACGGGAACCCCCGCGCTGCTCACCGCAGAAGGTCAGCTGATCGTCGGCTATCGGTCGCCGGATGACCTGTTAAAGATTCTGAACGAAGATATCTGAGGCAAAAAACAGCTTGTCCCGGTCCGTCGTCCGGCGGGTTAGCGTTCCAGCAGATCGAGTTTGTTGGGCTTATCTTTCCACTCGTCGGCATCTGCCGGCACATCGCCGATCTCGGTGATCACCGGCCACTCCTGCGACAGCTCTTCGTTGAGCTTTATAAAATGCTGCTGGTCTTCCGGCACTTCGTCATCGGCATAGATGGCTTCCGACGGGCACTCCGGTTCGCACAGGGTGCAGTCAATGCACTCTTCGGGATCAATGACCAGCATGTTCGGGCCTTCATGGAAGCAGTCCACCGGGCAGACTTCCACGCAATCCATGTATTTGCAGCGAATGCAGTTTTCGGTAACGACGAATGTCACTGGTCTCTCCTGAGCGAGCCGGTTCCGTTAAAGCGCGGTACTTTAGCTGCAACGGCAGCAAATTTAAAGCGTTCAACAGTTGTTAACTTACTGGTGACAATAACAATTGTCATGCTGCTGGCAATAACAATTGTCACTGTATCGGACCGAGTCAAATGCTGTTGCCGGTCCAGACGTAGCGGCGCCCTGAGGCTTCCTGCAGCAGATATTGCTCCAGGGCAATACGGTTGCTGGTAAATGCCAGCCGGCTCCAGGGTATGTCCGCAGGGCTTACCAGTTCCACTTCCAGAGTTTCGGAGCCTGCTGCGAAGCTTGCTTCAGCCAGCGCGGCGCGGAAGAACACATGCACCTGGCCCGCAGACAGTACATTCACGCTGGCGAGCAAGCCCTGCATGGTAACTTCAGCACAGGCTTCTTCACGGGTTTCGCGGATGGCTGCCGCAGCCAGCGATTCACCCATTTCCATGAACCCGGCGGGCAGCGTCCAGAATCCCAGCCGCGGTTCGATAGCGCGCCTGCAGAGCAGTATTTTGCCAGCATGCACTGCCACGCAGCCGACCACCAACAGTACGGCGCTGGCGGCGCTCAGCTGAAAGAAAAAGAAGGTGGCGATCCCGACCAGGGCGGAATTGAACCCATAAAGTCCATCAAGTAATTCATCTTTATCAAACCGACACAGCCACGCCGTCAGCGTGCCGATCATTGCGCCGAGTACGAGTCCAAGTCCTTCGAGCGGCGCGCCCAGCGTGACGCCTACCAAGAACAAGACTCCTGTGAGCGCATTTCCCTGAAAGAAGATCTGACCAATGCCGCGAAAGACAGCCAAGACTAAGTCCGACGCGCGCTTTTCGGGACGGCCAGGGTCATTCATTTCTTTTCGATGCTCACAAGAAGCACGACGCTCAAGGTCATTTGGCACCAACCGCGGCCGGTCATTCTAGCTCCGCAGAATACGCACACAAGCAGGCGCAGCTGACGAATTAAGGCATTTTCTCCTTTGCACCAAGGCGTAAGCGTCGCGCAACCGGATGGGCG
>JAUIEY010000116.1 GCA_030429685.1 Gammaproteobacteria bacterium | reverse complement strand
GTCACGTGGGTGAGCAGTTCGTCCGGCGCCAGATCCATGTGCTCCATGCCATCAGGCCGGTAAAACTCTGCTATAGGCAGGTCACGGCTGCCGCGTGTGCTTTGCAACGTCAACATCGCGTTCAGAGCGATCAGCGCCGGTGGTGTATCGGCATTGTTGATGGCGTGACAGTGCTGGCTGCTCGGGATCACATGACAATTCTCGCAGTCAGTTTTGAAGCACCCTTCGCGGCCCTTGCGCCATTCGTCAGAATTGTTGGTGTACCAGCAGCGCGTTTCCAGGCAGATATTCCCGCCCAGGGTTCCCATGTTGCGCACGTGGGCCGAGGCGACCGCATCCAGCGCCTGTTTGAATGCCGGAAAACGCTCGCTGATGCGCGGGTCATCGGCCAGGTCAACGAGTCGGCAGGCCGCGCCGATCCGCAGGCCGCCATCAGCCAGCTCTTCAATTTGCGCAAGCTCCGGCAGTCGCCGCACGCTGATGAGGTTTTCGGGCTGAAAAAACTTCAGCCGCATATTGAATATGACGTCGGTGCCGCCCGCGATAAGCTGCACCTTGCTCAGGCGCTCTGCACCGGCTTCATGCATGTCGGCCAGCATAGCCAGACAGTCTGTCAGGCTGGCAGGTCGGTGCAGGGTATGTTCGGGCAACAGCATGATGCCGTTAGTGTATAGCTTTTCGGCTAGCGCAAGGCCGGCAGCACCGTCTCGCCCAGCATGCGGATGGATTCCGCCGGGTCGTCCTGCAGGCCCAGCGCGAGTTCCGTAAAACCGGCTTGCTGATACTTGCGCAGGTGCTCGATATGACGGTCCAGCGAATCCGGCCCGCCCGCGCAGGTCAGTCCGTCCACCAGCTTCTGCACGATTTCCGGCGGCACGCCGTCAATGTTGCCGTGCCGCTCGCGGAAAGCAGTCAGAAACGACCACTTGTTATCCGCCACGATTTTAATTTCATCCGGCGTCAGGAAAGGCTCAATCCACTGCTTCTCCAGCCAGCCCCGGATCATCAGCTCGCGGCGCGCTTCCGCCTGCGACTCCGCGGCATCTTCCTTCACGTGCCAGGCGACAAAATTATTGACCGCGAACGGTGGCGCATCAGCGGGACGATCAGCAAGCGCCGCTTCCAGGTTGGGCATGGGCCAATCGAACATTTCCGGCAGGATGTCGCTCATCAGCACGCCATCAGCCACCTCGGTTGCCATGCGCAGCATCTTCGGGCCGTTGGCACCGGCATAGACCTGCGGCGGTCGGGTAGTCTTGTGGCTGGCCCATGAGGTACTGAAATATTTGGCCGAATACATTTCGCCGTCAAAATTCACGGTTTCGGTGCCGCAGGCCATTTTGATGATCTGGATGGCTTCGCGGGCACCGGTAATTTTCTTGCCGATTTTCGACTGCATCACGCCTGGCCATTCGCCACCGGCACCGATCAGCACACAGGCGCCCGCGGCACAGAGCTCGTTAAGTGTCAGCAGAGCATTGGCCGTGCGCAGTGGGTGCATTTCATAGCCGGACACCGCTGCCACGCCCACCTTCAGGCTGGTGGAGGCCATGGCCATCGGCACTGCGGTCATGAACGCATCCGGAGCACGCGCGTAGTTCTGCGCCCACAGGCAGCGAAAACCGTATTGCTCGGCCAGCAGCCCGAGCTCTTTAAAGGCCTCGGGGCCGATTTTGGATTCTACGAACAGATCAAGGTGCATCAGCAATGCTCAATTATCGGCGATCAATTGTGTACGTGGTTTTGAATAGCATGCCGGACGTGGCCACGGGCTCGCCGTCCACAACGCGCGGTCGGTATTTGGCTTTTTTCATCGCCCGCATACCGGGTATATCAAAATCGTTGCCCGGCTCGGATTCCGCAATCTGCACGTCAGCCAGCGTTCCGTCGGCACTGACCGTAAATTCAAAAATGACGTAACCTTCACCAAAATACTCAGCGCCCCGGCTCGAGCGGGCCGGGCTGTCGGGCATTTTCATGCGTAGCTGCACAGGCTCCCGGAAACTTTCATTGGTTGCCGCGACATCACCCTGCAATGCGGATTTTCTTGCCTGCCAGGCTCTTCGATAGTAGTCGTCACTACCCGCCGAATCATGGAACATGACCTCCATGTCGCCCAGTTGCGCCAGCGCCTGCGAACGGGCGTTGTCGCCATCGGCCGGGCTGGCAAACTCCAGATCAAGAATTCGTTCCAGCGCCGCGCGGATATCGTCAGGTTTGCGATTCCCGGAGATATTGCTGCGTGCCAGCAGCATCAGCGGCTGGTATAGCTGTTCCGACGTAGGGCCGGATACAGCATCAATGATCTCGACTGCAAGTTCGCAATGCTTCGCGGCACGCGCCGCCTGGCTGGAAAAAAAATACCATTCCGCCTGCTTGTAGCGCCCGGCTGCGGCCTCCAGGCTGTCATCGCCGAAAGCTGCGGCCCGGGCCTTGAACACATGCTTGGCAGCACTGTTGCCATGCCGGTACTCCAGCGCCTGCATCGCAAACTGCAATATCAGATCGCGCAATGTAATCTCATAGTCAGTACTGATTTTGCCGCGGTAGTCATCGGCAACATCCAGCCCGTCAAACAGCTTGCGACGCGCATCGTTGTATTCGTCCAGCGCCATGAGCGCGAATGCCTCGCGCACATACAGATTGATCACCACCTCAGGATTGCCGGCATCAGTCAGCAGCTGGGCAGCGCGTTGCGCACCCGCCAGCGCGCCTGCGTAATCGGCTGCCTGCAATTGCCGGTCAATTTCCAGCAGCATGGCATTGAAATCCTCGCCATCGGCCCTGACGGCACCTGCCAGTGCCAGCATCGCAATGCCGACCGCTGCATGCCGGCAAAGCTTGTCGGCTGTCTGCCCCATAATCATAAACGCCTCCCCAGCCGCTTAATTCCCGGGTGCCCGAATGATGTATTTTATCTGGCCACGAGTTCCGCCGCTGTTTCGATGCGTTCACCCTCACGCATAACAACCAGCGTTACCGTATCTCCCGGCTCCAGTTTCTTGAGCATATCGGTATAGCCCTGCAGACCGGTTACCGCTTCGCCGCCCATTTCGATCAGCACATCGCCGGGTTTGAGGCCGGCCTTATCGCCCGGCGACCCCGGCACCAGCGCTTCCACACGCACGCCGGATCCGCTGAAGGCAAAATCCGGAACCGTGCCAACCGATACGCGACGCTGGCCACCTTCACCGCGACCCGGGCCGGCAGTGGCTGCATTCGGGTCTATGGTTGCCGTGAGCGGTTCCGGGCGTTCAGCAAGGTATACAGCTGCCTCTTTCACAAACATGGCAATCTTCACGAGACCGTCAGCATCAATCTTGTCAGCCGTGTCAGTCGGACGGTGATAGTCCAGAGTAGCGCCGCTTGATACCTGCACTCCGGGAATACCGACATCAATAAAGCTTTGCTGGTCGGAAGACGCCAGCCAGGTGGTGATCAACTTGGACTGAATCCCGGTCGTAAATCCGATGCCGCGAAAAATATGCTGCCAATCAGAAGAACTGCCGCCACCATAAATCGAGATCTGCTTGTCATCCAGGCGTCCGACCGTATCCATATTCAGGATAGCGTTGACACCGCTCAGTTCTTCCGCGCTGAGACTTTCCACAAAGAATTTCGAGCCCAGCAGGCCCGCTTCTTCGGCACTGAAAGCAACAAACGCGATTGTGCGGCTCGGGGCCGTCTCGGCCATGCTCCTGGCCAGTTCGATCAGTACCGCAACGCCGCTGGCGTTGTCGTCGGCACCGTAATAAACGCCCGCTCCCGCGTCCGCACGCTCATCCGGCCAGCCATGACCAAGGTGATCATAGTGAGCGCCAACCACCAGCATCTGGCCACTCATGGACGCCTCTTTGCCGGGCAGAATACCGACGATATTGCGCACGTCGTGTGGCTTGCCGTCCTCACCCTGCGCGACGCGGAAAACCTGCGCATAACTGCCGTCATCACCGCCCGGCTGCAACCCGATGGTTTTGAACTGCTCGACAATATAATCTGCGGCCATTTCCAGACCGGGCGTGCCCAGCCCGCGACCCTGCATCGCCTCGCCGGCCAGCACCGTCACGTGCTCCTTGAGCCGGTCACGCGAGAATACCGGCGGCAGTTCCGCCAGTGCGGCCCGCTGCGGCGGCCGTGCCGCCTGCAAAGACGCATCGAAATTGCTGTTGCGCTCGCGCAGGTCCACGCGCAGCGGCGAATCGGTCGCTGCCCATTCGCCTTTCAGCACATTGGCCGGCTCATCCCCTTCAAACGCCAGGTACGAGTACTTGCCGTAGTGCGGCAGCTTGCCGGCCATGCCCGGGAATGCCGCGTCCGGTGCCACGCTGATCCAGCCCACTGCCTTGGAAATATTGCCGGGGTGGCGACGAATAATCACCGTCGAGTGATCCAGCTGATTCACCGCCTCGCCGCGAATCAGCACCGAACCCGCGCCGAAATCAACATCCACTGCAGGATCACGGCCAAACAATTGCGCAGCCAGCTGGTTATCCCGGCCCAGCAGCCAGACACCCCTGTCATCAGGCAATGCATCAATATCGGTTTCACTGACCACAGTAATGGTGTGACTGCCGCTGCGCCAGGCCTCCATGAGCTCGTTGTACTGCTCGATCTCGGCCGCTGACGCGCCGGCCGGCAGCACCGCCAGTATTTCCGGATCACCAAAAATCTGGCCGATAGACGGCGCGGTTTCCCGCGGATCCAGCAGACGGAACAGATCAAATTCCGGATCAACTTCCACCAGCAAAGGCCTGCTGCTCAGATCAAAGTCAAAGCGAGTGGTCTTGCCGTTTGCGTTGATGGTGAATTCCTGCAATCCGGCCTCGGTAGTGACGTAGAGCGGCACGTCAATACGGTAGGCCTCACCGGCCTGCTCCTGGCGCAATACACCACGCAACCGCCAGGTCGTATCGCCACGGCTGGCACGGACCTTGTCGAGCACCAACGAAGGTGCGCCGGTCCATTCCACCCACTGGGTAAAAAACTCATCCAGATCCTGTTCGGCGGTCGCCTCAAATGATTCCTGCACGTCCGCAAAACTGGCCTTGCTACCTTTATTGCTGCGATAGAAGCGCTGCAGGGCCTGACGGAAAGCATCATCACCCATTTGTCGGCGCAGCATATGGAAACCCATTGCCACTTTGCCGTAACCCACAGCTTCGGTAGCGGCACTGTGCCGGGAACGGAACTGCGTAAGCGGGAAGTCAGAGCCGTCTTTGACGAAATCGCGATATTTTTTCAGTGTGTCGCGGCGCCAGGCCATGCCGGTACCGCGTAACTCCTGCATGAGATGGTCGGCCATGTAGGCGGTCAGGCCCTCACACCAGTTGCCGGTTTCATAGTCAACAAAAACGGAGTTGCCCCACCAGTTGTGCAGTACTTCATGCGGGTAGGACGAGGTAAGAATAAACGGGAAGCGAATGATCTGCGGACCCAGCAATGTGAAGGACGGCATCCCGTAGCCGGTCTCCCAGAAGTTCTCCACCAGTGCGAACTTGCCGTAGGGATAGGGACCGATCAGATTGCGGTATAACTCCAGATACTGCGCCGTAGCCGTCAGGTACTTTTGCGCCAGCGCATCGTCGGGATTGCGCAGGTAGACCTCGGCTGCCACCGCACCGGCCGCTTCGCTGTAATAAGTGAGCGGGCCGCCCACCAGGTATATCTCATCCACCTGCCCGGCCGAATCCCATTCGGCACGGCCCTCTTCATTGGCAGAAAAACCGTTGCCCTGACTGATCAGCCGCCAGCCCTGCGGGACGTTGCTGCTCAACCTGAACGCAATCAGGTCATTACTGAAATACGGATACCACAGCGAACTGCCGGCCAGGTAGATACCATCTGCATCCACGATACCGGCTGTAGAGCGAAAACCGCGCGTGTACTGTTCTTTCTGGTCGCCGAGCGCAAAATTCACTTCGCCCTTGTAACGCAGCACAAATTCGGTGCTGTCGGCTGGAAACGTAACGCGGTAGCGGGCGACATGATTGGTTTCACTCAGGTTGACACTGGACCCGTTGATGCCACTGAAACTTTTCTCACCGTTATAGGGCAGCGGCTCTACCGACAGATTGCTGTCGACAATTTCTACCGCATTGCTGAGTACGAATTCAGCACTCTGGCCGGCATAGCTTGCCGGCATTTTCAGGGTGGCACTGACATCCAGCAGGTGCGTTTCCGGGTCAATAGTGATGGCCAGATCGTAGTCGCCGCCACTGGCGGACACCGCGCCGGACAG
>JAUIEY010000115.1 GCA_030429685.1 Gammaproteobacteria bacterium | reverse complement strand
CTGGCCATTGGCGAGCCGCCGGCGACCAAAGGCTATCCGCCGTCGGTGTTTGCGCGCCTGCCGCAGCTGGTGGAGCGCGCCGGTGCAGGCATCCGCGGCCAGGGGTCGATCACGGCTTTTTATACCGTGCTGGCCGAGGGCGACGACGAGCATGATCCTATTGTGGATGCCGCCCGCGCCATACTCGACGGGCACGTGATGTTGTCGCGGCAGATTGCTGAAGAGGGTATATACCCGCCGATTGATATTGAAACCTCGGTCAGCCGATCAATGCCGCGCATTACCAGTCCGCAGCATCAGGCCTGGGCCATGACCTTCCGCGAGGTTTACTCCTACTATGTGCGGCACCGCGATCTGATTACCGTGGGTGCATACCAGGGCGGTTCGGATCCGCGCCTGGATCAGGCGATTGCCATGTGGCCGGCAATCGAGGAATTCCTCAGTCAGTCCATGCACGAAAACGTAGGTTTGCAGTCCAGCATTGACGGACTTGCAGCGCTGGCGGCAATGGTTAATCCTGAGCAACAGGATGGCGCGGCGCGCAGACCGACGCGGTAGTGCAAACCGGCAGGCAAGAGGCAAGGATGCGTAAAAAAAGAACCCTGGATTCCCTGAAAACTCTGGCTCACGGTCGGGAGTCGCGCTGGCGGCGGCACGTCGCCGGCCAGTTAAACAACCTGCAGACCGAAGAGCAGCGGCTGGCCCAGTTGCACGATTACGTCGAGGAATACAATGCGCCGCTGAACGAGCGCCGCGACAGCCAGAGTATTCTTGCCATGCGCAGCCAGCGGCAGTTTGTCGATCGGCTCAAAGATGCGGTCCGGCAGCAGAGCAAAACGGTTGCCGAGCGGCGCGCTGCGGCCGAGCAGGGCATGCGCCGCTGGCAGCATGAACGGTCGCGCCGGCTGGCGCTGGAAAAATATACCGAGCGTCAGGACGAGGCGCAGGGCCGGCAGCGTGACCGGCGCAACCAGGCGGCGCTGGACGAGGTCGGTCGCAATCTGTTCCTGAACCGCAACAAATAAATCGCAGCGGGCAGCGTCGGCTGCCGCAATGCGTCGAAAATGGCACGCAACTTGCTTCCTATACCAGGGTGAAGTGAGTGCCTAAGCCGTTTTGACTGATTCAGCCGCACAACAAGTACTGTTGCCTGGCCTGCTGGCCAGTGCCGGACTGACCGGCCGGGATGTCCTGGCCGGCGGTGTCGCGTCCGGCCGTCTTGCAGCGCAAAATCCGCCGGGTCATGCGGATACAGGCTTTCAGCAGCGACTGCGGGAGCTGCTGGCCGGCTCGCCGGAGACCGGCGCCGGCTTTGTCACCGCGTCCGCGCAGGTCGATGCAGAACAACCAGCGCTATTTTTCGCTGCAGCTCCCGCTGCGCCCGCCGGCACACCGGTGCCGGGGTCATTGCCGGCAGGCGGCAAAACATTGCCGGGCAGCGGCAATTTGTTGCCGCTTGCGCGGTCCGAATTGCGCAATGCGCCGCCGCCGGCCGTGCCGAGTGCTCAGCCGGATGACGCCGCGGTTGCTGCCGATGTGACGGCATTGCCGCGCGCGACGCCGCCGGCGGACAACCGGGCAGCCGGATCGGCGACTGGCGGAGCCGGAGTGCAGGCGGATTTGTCGGCGGCTTTGTCGGTTGCATTGGCGCCTGACAGGGCCGGACCGCAGTTGCCGGAAGCTGCCGCGCAACGGCAGGGTGCAGAGCACGCTATGGCGCAGGTTTTGCGGGTTCCGGGCAAAGCCGGCGACGTTGCGCCGACCGCAACTGCAGCGGCCGCATTGCAGGTTGCCGAGACCTTGCAACGGAGCATGGCCACCGAACCCGGCGCGCGTGCAGCAACCGGCGCGCTTGCCGAAATGCCGGTGCGGCCCGACACCCTGCACCAGTGGCTTGAATTGAGCGGTAAAACGTCTGCACGGTTGACGGCAACGCCGGAATTATCTGCACCGACTGCGGCCGGCGCGCTGGCGCGCGGCAGCGAGATTTTTACTTTACCGCTGACGCAGTTGACGGGTGGCGAAAGTGCGTCGCGGGATTTGCCGAATCTGCCGCCGTTGCGTCTGCAGACTGGTGATGCGGGTCAGCAGGTCTGGTCCGCAGGTCTGGGCCAGCGTCTGCTGATGATGGCCGACAATGGTGTGGAAGTTGCGCGGCTGCGGCTGAGCCCGGCGCATCTGGGGCCGCTGGAAATTCACGTCAATGTCGAGGATGACCGCGCCCAGGTCTGGTTCGGCGCCCAGCACAGTCAGACCCGTGAGGCACTGGAAGCCGCGCTGCCGCGACTGCGCGAGATGTTTGCCGCGCAGGGGCTGGAACTCACCCAGGCGGACGTCGAGGCGCGCGGTGACCAGGCAGCCGGTCATGATGCCGCGCGTGACCATGCCGCTGCCAACCTGCGCGAGCATGAAGCTGCCGGGCTGGCCGCCTTCGCTGTGCCGACTGCCGCTGCGTCCGGTCCCAGCAGTGGTCTGGACATTTACGTCTAGCCAATAAATTGACTCGCCGCTGCGGGGCAAGCCAAGGCATTGGCATGCGCCGCCCCGCGTTTTTCTGGCTTGAATATAACTTACTGAAAAATAAGTTAAAAAAAGCCTGCCCGTGTCTTGGCATGAGTCTTGCTAGTTAATAGAGCGAATTCTAGCTGGATCAACCGGAAACAGAGATATGGCAGACGAAAACGAGGCCGCGCCGGCCGCCGAGGCGAAATCAGGTGGCGGTATGGTCGGCAAGATCATCAATGCCGTCGGCATCCTGGTGCTGGTTATTGCCGGCAACCTTGCAACCAATGTCATCGTGCGCGATTTCATGCCGGGCCTTGCGCCGGGAGCTGCTGCGGTGGCCGCCGGTGAAGAGGAGGGCGGCGATGCAGCGGCTGAGGAAGAACCCAAGGGGCCGCCGATTTATCTGGCACTGGACCCGCCGCTGGTAGCCAGTATCGACGACGGCGAATCCATCCGGTTTCTGCAGATCACCGTCGAAGTGATGTCCCGGCAGCAGTCAGCACTGAATGCCGTGGTGACGCATACCCCGGTAATTCGCAACAACCTGCTGATGTTGCTCGGACGCAAACAGATTTCCGAGCTGACCAGCAGCGAAGGCAAGGAAAAGCTGCGTCAGGAAGCGCTCAGCGAAGTGCAGGCCATTCTTGAGCAAATGGGGCCGGTGAAGCCCGATGAAGCGCTGGGCGAACTTGAAGATCTGTACTTCACGTCTTTCGTGGTGCAGTAGTGCACTCACTTCGCGGTTAATCAGAAACGGGTATGGAATCGGACGAAGTCCTGACGGGAGAAGAAGCGGCAGCACTGCGTGACAGTGCAGCGAGCGGAGATGCTTCGCCGTCCGCAGACGCCGGCGGCGTCCGCGCGCTGGATCCCGATCACTGGGAACGGGTGTTTCGCGATCGTGCGCCGGCGCTGGAATCCATCGCCGAGCGCATGGTCAGTCGCTTCCGTTTGTCCGGGCGGCGGTTTTTTCGCCAGACCGTAGACGTGACGACCGAGTCACCCACCGTGGTGCGCTGGGGTTATTACCTGCGAGGTCTGGCCGTGCCGGCCAGCCTGCATGAACTGGAAATCCGGCCGCTGGGTCTGCGCGGCGCCATGTCCATGGATTCGCAGTTCATTTATACGCTGGTGGATCTGTTTTTCGGCGGTGACGGCAGTGCTGACCGGCCGCCCGATTTTGTTGAATTTACCGCCATGGAAGAGCGCATGGTGCGGCGCTTTATCGAAACGCTGGTCAGGGACATGGAGGATTCCTGGCGCCCGCTGGTGGATCTGAATTTTGTACTGGGCAAATCGGAAAGCAATCCGCTGTTTCTTTCCATCGCCGCAGATTCCGATTCCATGTCGATAACACCGTTTTTCTTTCAGATCGGCGAACGCGCTCTGAAGCTGGACATTTCACTGCCGTCGGCGCTGATCGAACCGATGCAGTTTGTGGGTAAGGAAACCGGCGCCAACGGTACCGGCAAGGCCGGCGGCTGGCGGCAGCAGATTCGCGAGGACGTCAAGGATGCAGAAGTGACTTTGCGGGCGGTGCTGGCACGCACCGAGGTGAGCTTGCGCGATCTGACCACCGCCAAGCCGGGCGACGTAATTCCGATTGAAGAGCCCGGCATGGTCATGCTGATGGCCGGCGAGCAGCCGGTTATGGAAGGGTCTTTCGGAACTATCAGGGATGTTAATGCAGTGCAGGTGACCCGTCAGGTCAGCCGCGTAAAAGCAGGAGTACGAAATGGTTGAGTCCAATACCACGGATACGGAATCGGGCCAGGGCACGCCGCCGTCAGGCAGTGACAAGGATTTTCAGGCGCCGGCATTTGAAAAAGTGCCGGACGGTGCTGCAGCCGGCGGCCCGTCTGCGGAGCCCGATATTGACGTCATTCTGGATGTGCCGGTGACGCTGTCGCTGGAAGTCGGCCGCGCCAAGATGAGCGTCGGCGAGTTGCTGCGGCTGAATCAGGGAGCGGTTGTGGAGCTGGACCGCAAGGCCGGCGATCCGCTTGATGTGCTGGTGAACGGAGCGCTGGTGGCACGCGGTGAACTTGTGGTGGTCAACGACAAGTTTGGTATTCGCCTGACCGAAGTGGTGTCGCAGGCGAAAAAAGGTCAGGCCGTCGCCTGATCCGGGCATGAAGCTGCATCCGCCAAAGTCATTTTTGCCCCTGGTGCGCGCCCTGCTGGTGCTGGTCGGCGGTTGTCTGGCAACGCTGTGCTTCGGACAGGAAGTCGCGGCCGAACAGGCTACCGCTATTGTGCCGGGCAGCGAGTTGGAAAGCATGACCGGGCCGCTGCTGCGCATGGTTGTCAGCCTGGCCGCGGTGCTGGCGCTGGTCGGCGTACTTGCCTGGCTGGCCAGGCGCTTTCGCGGCGGCCAGATGCAGGGCGGTTTGATTCAGATTGTCAGCGGTCTGTCGCTGGGTCCGAAAGACCGCGTGGTGCTGCTGCGGGTAGGTCAGGAAGAGGTGTTGGTCGGGGTCAGTCCGGCCGGCATGCGTGCACTGCACGTGATGGAAAAACCTACCTCGGCAACGGCTTTTTCGCTGGGGATGGCGGAACGGGCGGAAGCGAAACCAGCCGCCGCAATGGCCGAGGCAGCGGAGCAGGGATAGCGCCGGGATGACACAACAGGGTCAGGGATTGATGAAATACGCGGCAGGGATTCTGGTGTTGCTGCTGATCGGTGATGCGGCATGGGCGCAGCAGACCGGTATTCCCGCGGTATCGCTGCTGGAAGAGGGCGACGGCGGCCGCACCTGGTCGGTAAGCCTGCAAATCCTGCTGATCATGACAGCGCTGACACTGCTGCCGTCACTGGTGCTCGCTACCACCTCCTTTACCCGCATCATTATTGTGCTGGCCATACTGCGACAGGCGCTGGGCATGCCGCAGACGCCGCCGAATAATGTGCTGGTGGGACTCGCATTATTTCTGAGTCTGTTCATCATGAGCCCGGTGCTGACCAAGGTCTATGACGACGCAGTCGGCCCCTACATGGCAGGCAGCATGGAAATAGACGAGGCCGCCATGCAGGCGCAGAAACCCATGCGTGAATTCATGCTGGGTCAGACGCGTGAGCCGGACATTGCCATGTTTTCCGGGCTGGCCGGCTATGAAGGTTTCGAGTCTACCGATGACATTCCGCTGACCGTGCTGATGCCGAGCTTTCTGACCAGTGAGCTCAAGACAGCATTCCAGATAGGCTTTCTGACTTTTATTCCGTTTTTGATTATTGACCTCGTGGTGTCGAGCGTACTCATGTCCATGGGCATGATGATGCTGTCACCGATGCTGATCTCGCTGCCTTTCAAGATCATGCTGTTTGTGCTGGTTGATGGCTGGACGTTGCTGGTGGGCACGCTGGCATCCAGTTTTTCCATTCTTTAGCCGGAGCGCCGCTGCCATGACACCCGAAACTGTTCTTACCGTCGCCCGCGAGTCTCTGACTGTAGCTACGCTGCTGGCTGCGCCTTTGCTGATCAGTGCGCTCGCCACCGGTGTGTTTATCGGTGTGCTGCAGGCTGCCACGCAAATTAACGAAATGACCCTGAGCTTTATTCCCAAGCTGCTGGTGCTGGTCATTACGCTGGTGGTGGCGGGACCCTGGATGCTGCAGCTGATTAC
The DNA here is from genome assembly GCA_030429685.1 of Gammaproteobacteria bacterium. Lineage (GTDB taxonomy): Bacteria > Pseudomonadota > Gammaproteobacteria > Steroidobacterales. Next base: position 157 of record JAUIEY010000115.1, on the reverse strand, counting down.
TCAGTACACCCAGTCGCTGTTCGGCGCCATCCCGGGGATGGTCGGCTGACGCATGACCACGCTGCCCGCACTTGCTGATCTGCTGGTCACCCTGATGTGGGGCATGCTGCGCGTGACCGGCGTGGCATTGATTGCCCCGGTGCTGGGTTCGGCCATG
>JAUIEY010000114.1 GCA_030429685.1 Gammaproteobacteria bacterium | reverse complement strand
GTTTTTGACCGGGCCTTTTGGGCGGTAGTTGCGGCGGCAACTTACATGAAATAGCCGTGATGCGCGCCGACCATGCTCATCAGCATCGGGATAGACAGCATTGTATTGGTGCGTGATGCCATCAACGCAATACTCTTGGCGCTGGCGATCTGCTCGGCCGTGGCTTCCACCATGCCCAGAATTTTTTTCTGGTTTGGCCAGATGAGGATCCAGACATTGAACAGCATGATGGTGCCCATCCAGGCGCCGATACCGATGGTCAGGCCATAGCTGTCGCCCGCCGGGCTGGTGGCGCCCAGTGTGAAGGCATTGATCAGTTCGCCGTTCACCATGAGGTAAAAAGCACCGCTTAGCCAGGTGACCAGTGCGGCCCAGCGGAACCACAGCAGTGCGCGCGGCGCCACGTATTTGGTGATGCCGGCGCCGCCCGGGCCGCCCTCATCAGCAGCCGCCTCGGAAAGGCTTTGTACCTGTACGAAATTGAAGTAGTAGAGCAGGCCGATCCAAGTTATGCCCGCAGCGACGTGGGTCCAGATGGTGATGGCGTTGCGCATCGATGCCTCACCGGGCAAGCTCAGCTCAGTAATCAATGCGATGACGACAGCGATTACCAGGCCCGAAATGATTGTGCCTGTTGCGGTTTTTAACGGATTCATAGCGTCAGATCCCCCTGAACTCGAAAATTTTCAGTTACACCTCGGCCGGCGGCTAAAATATCCGGCCATGAATGCTGGGAAGAATAGGGTAGCCCGGCATATAATTCAATTCTGGACCCCGCGCCATGCGGGATTACCGCTACTACTGGATCAGCCGAAGCGCCACAGCGCGGGACCGTCATGGATCGACCGGAGCGACCCGAGCCACCCAAGCGACCTACACGACCTATGTCGCCCTGCATGAGCATCTGCACGCTTGATGAAGACCAGGTTTGCATGGGCTGCAGGCGTACCCTTGAAGAAATTCGGGGCTGGGCCCATATGAGTCCGGCGGAACAGTGGCAACTGGTTGAGGAACTGGCGCGGCGGCAAAAAGGTCAGAAGAGCTGGCGCAATATTTTTTGAGGTTTAAGCAAGTGACGATTAACGACAGAATTGAGCAGCAACTGAATGAATTTCCGGTGCTGCTGTATATGAAGGGTACACCCGATTTTCCGCAATGCGGATTTTCATCGCAGGTGGTTGGCGCATTAAAACAGTGCCGGCAGCGTTTCGCTTTTGTGAATATTCTGGAAGACAGTGAACTGCGTCAGGGGCTGAAGGAATACTCGGACTGGCCCACATTCCCGCAGCTGTATATCAAAGGTGAACTGATCGGCGGTTGCGATATCGTGGTCCAGATGTATGAATCGGGCGAACTGCAAAAGGCGCTCGAAGAAGCTGCCTGATTTTTTCTACCCGGCTGCGTCGTCGTCCTCGACAGCGGCGCGTGCGTCGTAGACGCTCTTAAAGTCATTCACGATTTTGCAAAACAACTCGGCGGTGCGTTCGGCATCGTAGGCGGCCGAGTGCGCTGAATCTGCATCCCAGTTTATCCCGGCGGCTGTTGCCATGCGTGCCAGCACTGTCTGGCCGTAGGCGATGCCGCCCAAAGTGGCGGTGTCGAATACGCTGAAGGGGTGAAACGGGCTGCGTTTGATGCCGCTGCGCTCGATGGCTGCATTGATGAATCCGAGATCGAAATGGGCATTGTGCGCAACCAGCACGGCGCGTTTGCAGCCCGTTTCCTTGAGCTTCTGGCGGACCTCGCGAAATACCCGGCCCAGCGCATCGCGCTCCGGAATAGCCGGGCGCAGCGGATGATGCGGGTCTATACCGGTCACTTCGAGCGACGCCGGTTCAATATTGGCGCCCTCGAACGGGCTGACGTGATAGCGGACTGTCTGCTCCGGATAGAGCAGGCCCTGTTCGTCAAAATCCACCAGTACCGCGGCGATTTCCAGCAGCGCGTCGGTTTGCGCGTTAAAGCCGCCGGTTTCCAGATCCACCACCACCGGTAAGAAACCGCGGAAGCGCTGGCTGATGGTAGAGCGGTTAGTGCTGTTACGACTTGCGTTGCTGTCCGTAGCGTTGTTCTCAGCCATCCTTTCTACCCGCCGGTGAGCGTCGTTTCGTGGTCAATAATCAGCTGCAAAGCATAACGCACGCCAAAGCCGGTGATTTCGGTCGGTACCTGCGCCAGACCGCCTTTGCGGGTGGCAGCGCTCAGATCCACATGCACCCAGGTAGTGGATTCCGGTACAAAGCGCTGCAGAAAACGGGCCGCCTGAATATGATCGCCACCGCCGCCGGCAGCGCACTGGAGCACATCCGCCGCCTTGCTCCTGATGTCAGCATCGAAATCGTCATCCAGCGGGAACGGCCAGATGCGCTCACCGCATTGCCTGCCGGCATCGATCAGGGTCTGTAACAGGTCCTCACGGTTGCAAAATGCGCCGCTGTAGCGGTCCGTCAATGCAGCGACACAGCTACCAGTCAGGGTGGCGAAGTCCACCATTGCCTTGGGTTTGTCACGGCCCGCCAGCGCCAGAGTGTCAGCCAGCGCCATCCTGCCTTCGGCATCGGTATGGATAACTTCTATGGTGGTGCCGTTACTGGCCGTGACAATGTCACGCGACTTGTAGGCGTCATTGCTGAGGCGGTTTTCGGTAATGGCCAGCCAGCAGTCCACCGGCTGCGGATACTCAAGCGCTGTCAGCGCGCTCAGGGTTGCCAGTGCTACGGCGCTGCCTGCCATGTCACAGTGCATATCCAGCATAGCTTTGAATGGTTTCAGGTTGGTGCCGCCGGTATCAAAAATGATGCCTTTGCCCGCCAGGCTGATTAGCGGCGGGCGTTTTTTTGGCACGCCGGCAGGCCGATAGCGCAGTTGCATGATGCCGGCGCCTGCGGCTGCGTTACCCTGGGCCACGGCCAGAAATGCACCGGCACCCAGCCGTTTGAGCCTGGCTTCGTCGAGGAAGTTACTTTCCCAGCCATGAGTTTTGGCCAGCGTTTCAATCGCCCGCCGGTAGGCCTTCGCATCCAGCTTGTTTGGCGGCAGGGCGGTTAGCCAGCGGGCCAGGTTCAGCGCATCGGCTTCTGCCGTCTGTCGGTCCACCGCCATACGCTGACCGGCGCCGCACAGCTTGATAGAGCGTAACCGTGCGGCTGGGGTCCGTTTGCTGGTAAAAGCGGGCAGGGCAAAAAAATGTGCGCGTAAAGCCAGCAGCAGGTCTTTAAGCAGGCCGTCAACCAGTTCAGCCGGAAAACCCGCTGCCAGCACGGCGATGCTGGCCGGATTATCCTGCCTGACCGCGGCAGCCAGTTTGCCGGCAAAACTCAGCACACTGAACCGATCGGGCAACTGTTTGCCATTGCCGGATGCTGGTAGAAAGCCTGCGGTTACTCCGGTGTTTGCCGGTGTGTGCAGGCGGGCAGTGATTACTTCGCCGCTCTTGCGGCGTTCCCGCAACGCGCGCAGCCGACCGCCGTCCGGACATTGGCGCCACGCTGTGGCAGCAGGTTTGGCCGGAAAAATCACCAGCAGGTGCTCCGTTTTGCCTAGGGTCGCGGTCGAAATGCGTCCCGGGTGCTGCAGCACACGTATCGTTGCTGTGTCGGGCAGCAGGTTGGAAGCTTTTTTTGCCATAGCTGACGAGATTCCGGTTGCGTGGCTTTCACGGGCCCGCATGGCCTAAAATACGAGTTTCGGATGATACTCCGGCCGCGGGTATTCCACCTAGACAAAGTGACACAATAACTTGGCTGAATTTAAACGATACGACGATGCGGATCCTCAGGAGACGCAGGAGTGGGTTGAATCCATTGATTCTGTGTTGCGCAATGCCGGGCCTGAGCGCGCGCACTACCTGATTGAGCATGTTATTGATCATGCCCGCCGGTCTGGCGCCTATTTGCCCTACAGCCAGAACACGGCCTACCTGAATACCATATCGCTGTCTCAGCAGCCTGAATACCCGGGTGACCGCGCGATGGAACGGCGCATCGAGGCCTACATTCGCTGGAATGCCATGGCCATGGTGGTACAGGCCAACCGGCGTAGTTCCGAATACGGCGGTCATATTGCCAGTTACGCGTCCTCGGCGACCCTCTACGAGGTGGGTTTCAATCATTTCTGGCGGGCAGCGGACGAGAAGCAGCGCGGTGACCTGATTTACTTCCAGGGGCATTCGGCGCCAGGTATCTATGCGCGCGCCTATCTCGAAGGCCGGCTCAGCGAGGATCAGCTGAGCCGTTTCCGGCGCGAAGTCGGCGGTCAGGGATTGTCATCCTATCCGCATCCGTGGCTGATGCCGGATTTCTGGCAGTTTCCGACGGTATCCATGGGCCTGGGTCCGATGATGGCCATCTACCAGGCGCGCTTTATGCGCTATCTGGAAAATCGCGCCATTGTTGAGCCGAGCAAGCGCAAGGTGTGGGCCTTTCTCGGCGACGGCGAAATGGATGAACCCGAATCCATGGGTGCGCTGACCATGCCGGTGCGCGAGAAACTCGACAATCTGGTATTCGTAATCAATTGCAACCTGCAGCGCCTCGACGGGCCGGTGCGCGGCAATGGGAAAATTATTCAGGAGCTGGAATCGGCTTTCGCCGGCGCCGGCTGGAATGTCATCAAGGTGCTGTGGGGGTCGCGCTGGGATCCGCTGCTGGCGCGCGACGAAAAAGGCCTGTTGCGCCGGGTGATGGAAGAGTGCGTGGACGGCGAGTATCAGAATTTTAAAGCTGCCGGCGGCGACTATGTACGCGAGCATTTCTTCGGCAAGTACCCGGAGCTTAAGGAAATGGTCGCCAACATGTCGGATGAGGAAATCTGGCGGCTTAATCGCGGTGGTCTGGATGCCGTCAAGGTGTTTGCGGCCTATGACCGGGCGATGCGCACCGAAGGTCGCCCGACCGTAATTCTCGCCAAGACCATCAAGGGTTTTGGTATGGGCGAAGCGGGCGAGGGCAAGATGACTGCGCACCAGGCCAAGAAACTTGGCGGGGCCGACCTCAAGGCCTTCCGTGATCGCTTCAATATTCCGGTGTCGGACGAAGAAATCGAAAACGTGCCGTATTACAAACCGCCGGAAGACAGCGAAGAGATTCGCTACATGCATGAGCGGCGTAAAGATCTGTCGGGTTATCTGCCGGCGCGTTATCCGGATGCGCCAAAACTCGCGGTGCCCGGCCTGCAGGAATTCAGGCAGCAGCTCGAGGGCACCGGCGAACGCGAAGCGTCCACCACCATGGCATTGGTGCGCATGCTGACCAAACTTGTTAAAGACAAGAACATCGGCAAATACATTGTGCCGATTGTTCCTGACGAAGCACGCACGTTCGGCATGGAAGGCATGTTCCGCCAGATCGGGATTTATTCATCCGCCGGACAGTTGTATACGCCACAGGATTCTGAACAGTTGATGTGGTACCGCGAGGACAAGCAGGGCCAGATTCTCGAGGAAGGCATTAATGAGGCTGGTTCATTCTGCTCCTGGATTGCTGCGGGCACATCGTATGCCAACCATGGCATTCCGATGATTCCGTTCTATATTTATTATTCGATGTTCGGTTTCCAGCGCATCGGTGATTTTGCCTGGGCAGCCGGCGACCTGCAGACTCGCGGCTTTTTGATCGGCGGTACTGCCGGCCGCACGACCCTGGCCGGCGAGGGTCTGCAGCATCAGGACGGACACAGCCATTTGCTGTCTTCCACGATTCCGAATTGTGTCTCCTATGATCCGGCATATGCCTACGAGCTTGCCGTGATCGTGCAGGATGGTCTGCGCCGCATGTTTGCCGAGCAGGAGAACGTGTTTTTCTACATCACCACGATGAATGAAAACTATGTTCACCCGCCCATGCCCGAAGGCGCCGAAACCGGCATTCTCAAGGGCATGTACCGCTTGTGCGAGGGGTCCGGCAAGGGCGAGCCTGTTACCCTGTTTGGTTCGGGCACCATTCTGCGCGAGGTCGAAGCAGCCGCCGATTATCTGCAGGCCACCCATGGCCTGAGCGTGGATATCTGGAGCGTTACCAGCTACAGCGAGCTGCGCCGCGACGGCCTCAGTGTGGATCGCTGGAATCTGCGGCATCCGGAAGAAAGCCCGCGTTCGCCTTTTGTGACTGAGGCATTGGCAGGCATCAGCGGCCCCGTGGTGGCGGCCAGCGATTACATGCAGGCTGTGCCTGACCAGATACGCGAGTGGGTGCCGGGGCGTTACCGCGTGCTGGGTACCGACGGGTTCGGCCGCAGCGATTCGCGACGTGCATTGCGTGAGCATTTTGAAGTGAACCGCGACAATATTGTGGTGGCAGCACTCAAGACACTTGCCGATGACGGCAAAATCAGCAGCGAAATT
>JAUIEY010000113.1 GCA_030429685.1 Gammaproteobacteria bacterium | reverse complement strand
AGGTCGCCAGCCAGCAGTTGCCGCTCAAAGACGCGCGCGCGGGCGACCTGGTATTTTTCAACTTCGACAGCAGTATTTCCCATGTCGGGATCTACCTCGGCGACGGCCGTTTTGTGCATGCGCCGTCCAGTGGCAAGCGAGTGCAGGTAACCAGCCTGACGCAGCCGCCTTACAGCAAGCATTTCGTGGCAGCCGGCCGTATCCAGTAAAAAAAGGCCGGCTAAAAGCCGGCCAGTTTGTGCAGGTACCTTGCGCCCTCAGTCACAGAAGGCATCCGGTGCGTTTATGCAAAGTTCTTCCAGCAGCGCTTCGTGGTTTTCAATACCACATGCAGCGTCCGCCAGAATGTCGGGGGACTCACCCACACAAATCAATTCTTCGCGCTCACCCGTGAGCTCACCGTCTTCCATGCCCACGGCAAGTACGAAGCCGACGCCGGGCAGGTAGTACTTGTACTCTGTCGCTTCGGGATCGATAGGCGCATAATCGAATGTCTTGAGGCACTGGCCGGCGCACGGGAAGTTGGGGTTTTCGCCGCCTTCCTCTTCGGTTGGGCTCGCATTCAGGCTGACATACTCGACGATGTCTTCGGCTTCACCCAGCGCAAATTCCTGACGGTGAGTATCCCCCGGAACCGGCATGGCCTTTACCAGAAAGCCGGCCTTCGCAAACTCAATACCGGATTCGAACGATCCATCCAGATCGCGCAGAACACCGTCTTCGTAGTTGCGGGCGACTTCGCCGCAATAGACAACGTCGCCGCCAGTGGTCTGTGCAAACCAGTCGTCGGTGTTTTCAACAATCTCATAGCCGACATCCCCATCGTCTTCAGCAACTTCGAAAACCAGGTCAAGTACCACCCGACACAGCACACCTTGAATTTCCCGGGATTCTTCGCTGACATGGACGACGACAATTTCCTCGCCGTCATCGCCCGCGCGCAATACATAGGTATGGCCGGCGGCTATAGAGACGAAGGGATTGGGCGGATAAATTGCCGGCACTTCATCGGGATTGATATAGGCAAGCGCCGAGTCCAGCAGGGTGTCAGGGTCATAACGCCACTCACCCAGTGCCCGGCAGGCGTCTGAACGAGCTTCACTTTGCTCAAGGCAGAATTCCATTTCCTCAGAGCGTTCCGCCACGGCTTCTTCACGGCAGCTGTTGCGCTCATCTGCATCGCCCAGCTGACGGCAATTGGCTATGGTTTCCTGATAGTTGTCACGAGCATCGAACTTGCAGGCCTTTTGCATGTTCAGGGTGGAGCGTTCGCATGGTGATATCCGGTAGTCATCTTTTGCATAAGCGACGCCGGTGACTGCCAGTAGCGCCGCCACCTGCATGGCGCCGGCAATAATAGTTAACGGTTGCATGATAATTACCCCTCTGGATTACAGTTGTTCTGGTCCGTCATCTGTGTGACGAACCGGGGCGGCGAAATCCTTCGCTAAATGCTCAGAATTGCCAGATAAAGCCCAGCGAGGGGAAAAAGGGGACCTGATTTTCGCGATCGGTGAGGTATTCGAAAGGCCCGTTTTCGTCGGTGAATTCGAACTGCACGCAGCAGTCGTTACGGTGATTGGTAAGGTTGTAGACTTCCAGAAAAACGGTAAGTACTTGGCTTTGCTCAAGCTCAATAATGCGTGCGATGCGCGCGTCCAAACGCCTGTAGTTGCCAAGAGTCTGACCATAGCGATCGGTTACGCTGATAACCGGTATCGGCACCGTGGTGCTCAATGAGGTGCTGCTGGTGCGCCAGCCGGAGCGCCAGACCCCCGACACGCTGAATTCCCAGCGCCGGGTTTGCCGGGACAGCCCGGCACCCAGCCCGTGGCGCTGATCCCAGCTACGGTTCTCCATGCGATCACCGTAATCATCCTGTGCGGACCCCAGGCTATAGGTCAGCCACCAGTTCCAGGTGTCGTTGTTGCTGCTGCTCAATGAAGCCTCAAAGCCGCGGGCACGACCTCGCTCCGCATCGATGCGAATACGGTCCGGCCACAGTTGCGGCAGCAGACTGAAAGTATCCAGAAAGTTGTCGTAGCGTGGCCGCAGGTTGTGGTAGCGCTTGGTGTATACCTCGGTGCGCAGCGCTACGCCGTTGCTGAAAGCATGCTCCAGGCTGGCAATATAGTGGTCGGCGCTTTGCAGCGGCGCATAGCTCATTGTGCCGTCGGCAAAATCCAGATCGTTTACTGTCTGTGGCTGGCTGTAGCGGCCTGCACCGAGTCGCATGGTGGTGGCGGCGCCAAGATCAATGCGCAGGCTGACGCGCGGGTCGACGGCTGTGTCATTGACGGGGCTCAGAGTCTCCCGGTGCCAGCGCAGTCCGAATTCCGCCGTGAAGCGCTCGGCCAGCGGCATTTGCAGGCTCGACCAGACCGCCGCATAGCTGCCCGAGTACTTGGCAGTGCGGGCATTTGCACGCATAGCCGCAAGCGGTGCTCCGGGGGTGTCGAACAGCAATTCAAACTCGGCGACATCGAAATAGTTGTATCGACCGCTTTCCCGGCGCACTTCCGCGCCAAACTCCAGTTGCCAGTTCTGCTTCGGAACCCACGCCCAGGCAGTCTGCACGCCTGAGATGCGAAAAGAATTGTCTTCACGCAACTCCCCGTTGGAAGCACCGTCTTTTTCCACCGTGCCCTGACGATAGTTTTCCAGGCTGATCTTGCTGACTAGTACGTTGCCGCCGAAATTGTCGCCGGGCTTTAGGTCGGCTCGCAGCCAGTAATACTGATCCCGATAGTCACCAGTGGCAAACTCCTCCTCATCGGTATCAACGATGCGAATATTGTCTTTGGAGATCATTGCATTGCCCGTTAGTGTCAGGCGTTCTGAAAAATCATGCGATAACCTGCCATGTACTTCGAAGTATCGAGGATCGCCGAGCTTGGGATTAAACACGTCAATGACGCGGTCGAGGTTGCCGCGTCGCGCCGACATCAGCCATTGGGTTTTGGCGTCTTGCGTGTTTCCGGCCAGTAATCCCGAAAGATTAAAAAAGCTGGCGGTAATTTCACCGTACAGAGGTTCAGTGGGGGCGATGGTGCGCAGATTGGTGATGCTGCTCATGCTGTCGCCATAACGAGCGGGAAATCCGCCCATATAGACATCCATCGATTCCACCAGCCGGGTATCCACGGCGCTGAATAACCCCTGAAAACCTTTGAGATGAAACGGGTCATACAGCCGCAGGCCGTCGAACAGGATCAGGTTTTCATTGGAACTGCCGCCCCGGACATTGGTGCGTGCGCTGAAGTCACTGCGGGTTGCCCCGGGCAGCCGCGCCAGCGCGCGCAGCGGGTCGTCGCCTATTTCCGGCTCGGTTTGCAGGGCGGCTGCGCCAAGGCCTGCAAAGGACGGGCCGATGCCGCGCTGAAACCGGTAGCGACTGGCGTTGACAACCAGTTCGTCCGGCCGAGCGGGGCGCGGATAGTAGGTTCGCGCGGCAGCCCGGGTTGCCGGCGGGGGCGATTTTACCGCCGCCCGGACAATCAGCAGCGCCCCGTCCGGCGCCTCGCGTAACTCAAGTTGCCATGGTGCCAGCAACGTGCGCAGCAACTCGACCGGGTCGGAAGTGTCGGGCAGATAATCAATGCGCATGCCCGGGCTGATCAGATCGCTGCTGTATGCCAGCGTCAGTCCGTCCGCCCGCAGCAATGCGAGGGCATCCTGCAGGCGCATGCCCAGGCGCAGGTCCGCGGCCAGACCCTGTGCCCCCAGCAAGCAACCGACAGCGCAGATGATCAGGCGGGCGCGGCCATGCATACCAGAACTACCTTTCTGCGTAGATCAATATTGTACCGTCCTCCTCGAGCCGGTAGCCAAAGTCCGTGGTAGCAAGCATTGCACCCAATGTATCGAGCGGACTCATGTTGGTGATTGAGCCATGCAGTACTGTTGCGCCGACCCGTGTTTTGACAGCCTCGCTGGCAAATGCAACCGGGCGTCCGGTTTCGCGGCGGACCCACTCCAGCAATGCAGTCAGTGGCTCGCCGTCCAGATCCGGCACCGGCGCCAGTTCCTCCGCCCACAGCCAGTCCTGATCGTCCGCCGCAATCGGCTGCTGCCTTATGGTGCCCTGCAGATCAACGGTCACTTCGTCGCCGGCGTTTGCGAGCACCTGCGTCTCAGCCCGGGCAAAGCTGACGCTGCCTTCCCGGATGCGCAATCTGAATTCCGGCTCTATATAACGCACTTCAAACTGCGTACCGATATCGCGGGCAATGCCCGCAGGAGTAATCACTTCGACAGATGTATCCTGGCCCTGCCCGGCATCAATATAAATTTTGCCGCTTTCCAGACGCAGCGTGCTGGCTGCGGTCAGGTCGACAGTGGTTGCACCTGCCAGCCTGACCGAGATTCCGCTGGCCAGCACAATACCGGCACGGCTGCCGTTGTTGGTGCGCAACCTGCCGTTGCCAGGCAGCCGGTCATTTTCGCGTACCGGCTGCCATACCGTCGCACCGGGCTGTAACCACTCCAGCGTACCGGCAAGCCGGTCAACCTGAGCCTGGGCAATCGGGGATTCCGTGAGCTCGGGCTGCAGCAGCAGGCTGCCACTGATGACCAGCACGATGGCCGCGGCAGCCGCCATGCCGACGCGCAGATTCCGCGAGCGCCGGCGTACCGCCCGTTTTTGCTGCAGACTCGCTTCGGCGGCAGCAAAAATCCGCTCGCGATCAGCTTGTGGCGGCATTTCGCGTGGCCCCGCCAGTCGAATGGCGTCAGCTACCGAATCCTGCGCTCCGGCTTGTCGGCGGCTGTTCCGGTTTTCGTCATGCTCATTCATGATATTTACTTCATCCGTTGACAGACCTTTCGGTCAGCAAAATTTCATCCAGTGCTGTCATTTCGCTGAAAGCTTCGCGAAATGCTTTGCGTGCCCGCGTCAGCGTGGATTCAGTCGCTTTTTCAGAAATATTCAGGCGCTCGGCAATTTCTTTTACGCTCATGCCGTCGGCATATTTAAGTTCCAGCACGTCGCCGTAGCGAACCGGCAGGGCATCGAGAGTGGCCTGAATGAGCCTTATGGCATCGTGCCTGCTGGCGCGGGTTTCAGGCTGATCGCTGACCGGAGCCGTTAATGTATCGAGCACGGCGCGAATATTGGGATGGTCTTCCAGCGGGATGAACCGCTCCGTCTGTATGTTTCTCGCGCGGCAGTAGTCGATCAGGGTATTGCGGCAGATCTGGCAGAACCATGTATACAGAGCAGCTTCACCGCGATAGCTGTCGAGACGCTCGATGCCTTTGCAAAAGGTCTGTTGCACGACATCGCAGGCGGCATCGTGGTCACCGTTCAGCCTTACCTTGGCAAACCGGTACAGACGCGGAAAAAATGCGTCGAAAGTCTGCCGGAAAAGCTCGTCATCGCCCGCCAGAATCCGGCTGGCTAACGCTTTATCTATATGCTGGGCCATCTGCTCGCAAAATGCCGGTATCCATACAGTAGACGGTTGAGCGGCAGATTTCCTTCGCCAGACACAAAAAAGCCGGCATGAAGCCGGCTTTTTGCGATGCGTTTTGAGGAATTGACTACTTGGCTGCCTTGCGCGCTTTGGTCTCCTCGATCACTTCATCAGCCACGTTCTTCGGACACGGCGCATAGTGCGAGAATTCCATGGAGAACTGCCCGCGACCGGAGGTCATGGTGCGCAGGTCGCCGATGTAGCCGAACATGTCTGACAGTGGTGCTTCAGCCTTGACTCGCACGCCGGTAGCGCCGGCTTCCTGCGCCTTGATCATGCCACGACGCCGGTTCAGGTCACCGATTACGTCACCGACATGATCTTCGGGCGTAAACACGTCCACCTTCATGATCGGTTCCAGCAGCTGCGGCGCTGCTTTCGGCACCGACTGGCGGTAAGCATTACGTGTAGCGGCTTCGAAGGCCATGGTTGACGAGTCAACCGCATGGAAGGCACCGTCCTGCAATGTGAATTTCACATTGGTCAGCGGGTAGCCGGCCAGTGTGCCTTCGTCCATCATGGTTTCGAAGGCTTTTTCGATTGCGCCCCAGTATTCGCGCGGTACGTTACCGCCCGTTACTGTTGATTCGAACTCGTAGTTCTCACCGCCGGGCTCAATCGGTTCAATGGTGTAGTCGATCTTACCGAACTGACCCGAACCACCGGTCTGCTTTTTGTGAGTGTAGCTGTCTGTAACCGGCTGCGTGATGGTTTCACGATACGCTACCTGTGGCTTGCCGACTTCCACCTCGATGCCGTGGGTACGCTTGAGAATGTCTACCTTAATATCAAGGTGCAGCTCGCCCATGCCCTTCATGACGGATTCGCCGGTTTCCTGGTCAGTCTCAACCTGGAATGATGGGTCTTCGGCGATCATCTTGCCCAGCGCAATGCCCAGCTTTTCA
>JAUIEY010000112.1 GCA_030429685.1 Gammaproteobacteria bacterium | reverse complement strand
CCCTTCCGGCAGTTGCAGAGCACCGACCCGGATATTTTCCGGCCCGCTTACCGCAAAATCTTTTTTGTACAGGTAATAGCCGGGAGCAATATCCCAGCGCACTTCCAGGGTAAAGGCATCAGCCAGGCCAAGGCTGACGGCAAAGGCCTGTGCATCCGGCAACGGCTCGTCGCCCATGGCCTGACCAAGCAGCCGCTTGCCGCCCCCACCGGCCGCCGATAGCAGCGCACCGGCGTTGTCCGGCGCCGCGGGTGTGCTTACATCGGTGCGCCATTTCTGCGGCGGATAGCACAGACCGAAATCAGCACAACCCTGCGAACGGATCTCCACCGTCACGCTATCGCCCGCAGCAGTCACAGATTTGACCGGCACCCGCACGGTGATGGCGCCTCGGAAGATAATCTGTTCGCCAAAAAACTCGTCCGCGTGAATCTCGCCGGCGGGAAACAGCGGTTCCCCGAATTCCACCCCCTCGGCAGAGAATTTCATTTTGTCGCGGTACATGTAGTAGCCGTCTTCGATGTCCCAATTGATAATCAATTCGGAACCGCGGGTTTCGGCGGCGTAGAGAAAGACCTGCTCCGGCCGTTTGATTTCACGTTCGGCTTCCGCCGGTGCGACAAACAGGCCGAGATAGACTAGACAGATTGCCAGTGTACCGCGCACCGCAATGCTGATTTTCCGGCGTAGCGCCATTTTTGCCGGTAGGGTATTCATTCAGATGTCCGTCTCTTCCTTGATCCAGTTCAGGTAATCAGGCAATCCGGTCGCAATGGAGACCGCGATGATTTCCGGGAGTTCATACGGATGCTGTGCTTTGATTTCCGCCTGCAGCGCCGCGTAGCCGGTTGCCGCTGATTTTATTAGCAACAGGGCTTCCGTGTCCGACTGCATTTCACCGCGCCACTTATATATAGAGTTGATACCCGGCAGCACATTGACGCAGGCGGCCAGACCCCGTTCTACCAGGTGCGCAGCCAGTTCAGCGCCGGTGTGCTCGTCCGGGCAGGTGCAATAAACCAGCAGGATGTTGTCGTCAGTATCGCCCATCTCGTCCATCTCGTCAGCCTTAAGCCGTGCCCGCCCGTAATGCTGCATCGCAGCCACCGGGGCCGTCAGCGCACAGGTCAGTTTCCGCGCCGCAAGCATAACCGCGGTGCCAATCGCTGTCATGGAACTGCATCCAGCCCTTGAAATCCCGGCACGCGGCCCTATTATTAGCACTCCTCGCAGGCGAGTGCCAAACAAGAAAAGGGCTTGAAACCCTTATCCCGGGCGCTTTCCACTGAATTTTATGCAGTAATTTGGAACCATTTTAGGAGTTCAGAAATGAATATTCGTCCGCTACATGACCGGATTATCGTCAAGCGCATGGAAGAAGAGCGTATGTCGGCCGGCGGCATTGTGATCCCGGATTCGGCCACCGAAAAGCCTGTTAAAGGCGAAGTTGTGGCTGTCGGCAACGGCCAGCATCTCGAAAACGGCAGTGTCCGTGCCCTCGACGTCAAAGTCGGCGACACCGTGCTGTTTGGCAAATACAGCGGCACCGAAGTCAAAGTCGACGGTGAAGAGCTGCTGGTTATGAAAGAAGACGACGTGATGGCGGTTATCGAGTAAGCCACGCGTTTCGTTTTCCGATTTTTTTTGCCGGCCTGGCCGGTGACTCAAACAATTTAAAAACATTTGTAATGTAAGGAGCAGTGCAATGGCTGCTAAAGATGTGAAATTTTCTGATGACGCTCGCGCAAAGATGTTTGCCGGCGTTAATGTTCTGGCAAATGCCGTTAAAGTTACGCTGGGGCCGAAAGGTCGCAACGTTATTCTCGACAAAGCCTTCGGCGCCCCCACCGTCACCAAGGACGGCGTTTCGGTAGCCAAGGAAATCGAACTGGAAGACAAGTTCGAGAATATGGGCGCTCAGATGGTTAAAGAAGTCGCCTCACAGACTTCTGACGTTGCCGGTGACGGCACCACCACCGCGACTGTGCTGGCACAGGCTATTCTGCGTGAAGGCCTCAAGTCGGTAGCGGCCGGCATGAATCCCATGGACCTCAAGCGCGGTATCGACAAGGGCGCCACTGCTATTGTCGAAGAGCTGAAAAAGCTTTCGCAGCCCTGTGAGGACAGCAAGGCGATTGCCCAGGTCGGCACTATTTCCGCCAACTCTGACGAGGCTGTCGGCCAGATCATTGCCGATGCCATGGACAAGGTGGGCAAAGAAGGTGTGATCACCGTCGAAGAAGGCTCGGGCCTGGAGAACGAACTGGAAGTTGTTGAAGGCATGCAGTTTGATCGCGGTTACCTGTCGCCGTATTTCATCTCTGACGCCAACAGTCAGAGCGCTGAGCTCGAAAATCCCTATGTGCTGCTCTTCGACAAGAAGATTTCCAACATTCGTGATCTGTTGCCGCTGCTGGAAGCCGTGGCGAAGTCCAGCCGTCCGCTGCTGATCATTGCCGAGGACGTGGAAGGTGAGGCACTGGCGACTCTGGTGGTCAACAACATCCGCGGTATTGTCAAAGTGTGTGCTGTTAAGGCACCCGGCTTCGGCGATCGCCGTAAGGCCATGTTGCAGGATATTGCCATTCTCACCGGTGGCCAGGTGATTTCCGAAGAAGTCGGCTTGAGCCTGGAGAAGGCGACTCTGGAAGATCTGGGTGAAGCCAAGAAGATTCAGGTCAGCAAGGAAAACACCACCGTCATCGATGGTGCCGGCCAGGCCAAGGAAATTCAGGGCCGCGTCGAGCAGATCAATGCCGAAATCGCGGAAAGCACTTCCGACTATGATCGCGAAAAACTGCAGGAACGCGTTGCCAAACTGGCCGGCGGTGTGGCCGTGATCAAGGTTGGTGCTGCCACCGAGATCGAGATGAAAGAAAAGAAAGCCCGCGTCGAAGATGCGCTGCATGCTACCCGTGCCGCCGTCGAAGAAGGCGTGGTAGCCGGTGGTGGTGTAGCCCTGTTGCGGGCCAATGCCAAGATCGGCGACCTCAAGGGCGCGAACGACGAACAGGACGTTGGCATCATTATCCTGCGTCGGGCGCTTGAAGAGCCGCTGCGTCAGATCGTTAAAAACGCCGGCGAGGATGCCTCGGTGATCCTCAACAAAGTTGCCGAAGGTGATGGCAACTTCGGCTACAACGCTGCCACAGGCGAATACGGCGACATGGTGGAATTCGGTGTTATCGATCCGACCAAGGTGACTCGCTCTGCCTTGCAGAATGCGGCATCGGTTGCCGGCCTGCTGCTGACCACCGAAGCTATGGTGACGGAACTGCCGCAGGATGCACCGGCCGCGCCGATGCCTGACATGGGCGGCATGGGCGGCATGATGTAAGCGGCATGCGCAGCCTTTAATACCCCTCGTCAGAGGAATAACCCCGTTCGGGCAACCGGGCGGGGTTTTTTGTTGGCTGATGTTTACTTGTTGATGGGGTAATCTGCATTCGTCATGTCTGCAACCTCTATTCCTGAAATTCTGCAACCGGAACTGCTAAAAGCTCGCGAGCGCCTGCAGTCCGTGGACGATTGGGGGCGAATTGAGGCGCGGGACAAGCGAGTCACCGAGCAACTGGACCGCGCGCTGGTTTGTAGTGAATATTTTGCGGGCGTTGTGGCGCGGTACCCGCAGGCCTTTGCGGAACTGCTTGATAGCGGCCGCATGCACCGTCCGCTCGAGGCCGATGAACTCGAGGCGCAATTTCTGCAAACCGGTGCCGGGAACGAAACTGAAGCCCAGTTCATGCGGCGGCTGCGCGTATTTCGGCATCGGGAAATGATGCGCATCATAGTGCGTGACCTGGCTGGCTGGTCGGACACCCGGGAGATGCTGCGGGACTTGTCGGCCCTGGCGGATACGTGTCTGCGCGCGGCATTTCTGCGTGCCGCTGCGGATATGCAGCAACGGTATGGCGTGCCGCGAGATGCGGCGGGCAGGGAGGTTACTTTTGTAATCGTGGCCATGGGCAAGCTTGGCGGCGGCGAGCTGAACTTTTCCTCTGACGTTGACGTGGTATTCATCTACACCGGTAGCGGTGAGACCGACGGGCCGAAGGCGTTGGCCAATGAAGAGTATTTCCGTCGGCTGGCGCAAAGTCTCATCAACCTGCTGAGCAAAAAAACAGCCGATGGCTTTGTATACCGGGTCGATGCGCGGTTGCGACCGTTCGGTGACAGCGGGCCGCTGGCCTGCAGTATCGGTGCTTTTGAAGATTACCTGACCCAGCATGGGCGTGACTGGGAGCGTTACGCGTGGGTCAAGGCACGGGCTATAAATGCCTGGGAGGGCACCCGCGATTTCTATATTTCGGTGCTGCGTCCTTTTGTGTACCGCCGCTATCTCGATTTTGGCGTGTTCAGCTCGCTGCGGGAAATGAAACTGCTTATTGAGCAGGAAGGCCGGGCGGAGGAGAATCGCAACAACGTCAAGCTGGGCCCGGGTGGTATACGTGAGATCGAGTTCATCGTGCAGACCCTGCAGCTGGTGCGCGGCGGTACCCTGCGGAACCTGCGGGAGCGCAGGCTGCTGGTTGCTTTGGAAGAACTTGGTAATGAGGAGTTGATGCCCGCCGAGACGGTCGCCGAATTGTCAGCAGCCTATTGTTTTCTGCGCGATATCGAAAATCGTATTCAGATGATTGCGGATCGGCAGACTCATGAGCTGCCGCGCAGTGAACTGAACCGGGCGCGACTTTGTCTGGCCATGAATGCGCACGATTGGGAAGCTCTGTGCGCGCAGCTTAACCGTCACCGGGACGCAGTCCAGAAAGATTTCGACCATATTCTGCGCCATGAGCGTGATGCTTCCGATGATGCCGGCGATGGCGAGCAAAGCGATGCTCAGTCGCCGGCTGATACAGCATTGCTGGAAAGTATCGCGGAGCAGTGCTTTGCAGACCCGCAGTCCGCCATGCAACGTATCGAGGCACTGCGACGCAGCGGGCTCTACCAGCGCATGGATGAAATAGCCCAGCAGCGACTGAATCGCCTGTTGCCGGCCATGCTGCAGGCCTGTTCCGCCGCCGGCGCGCGCGCACTGGATGCTCTCGATCGCATGTTGCGGATCATTGAAGCTATCGGCCGCCGTTCAGCTTACATTGCATTGCTGAATGAAAACCAGGCTGCGCTGGACAGGCTGGTGAATTTGTGTGCCAGCAGTGATTTTCTGGCACGGCAGATCCAGGCTCACCCTTTGTTGCTGGATGAGTTGCTCGATCAGCGTGTGTTTCTCGACGCGCCGACGCGGCCATTGCTGGAGGAGGAGGCGCGGCAGCGATTTGCAGAGGCCTCGCCCGATGATCCCGAGCAACGCCGGGAGGCATTGCGCAACTTTCATCAGGCCGCCGTGTTCCGGATTGCTGTGGCGGATCTGAGTGGCACATTGCCTTTGATGCGGGTGAGCGACCGCCTCACCAATGTGGCGGAAATAGTGTTGCAGGAAGCGCTTGATCTTGCCCTTGCCGAATTAACCGCCAGCCATGGTGATCCCTGTTGCAGCGTCGACGGCCGCAAACGCAAAGCGGGTTTTGCAATTGCCGGCTACGGCAAGCTGGGCGGCTGGGAGCTGGGCTATGGATCGGATCTCGACATTGTGTTTCTGCATGATTCGGCGGGCGAGAATCAGGAAACTGATGGCAACAAGCCGCTCGACAACGCAGTGTTTTTCGCCCGGGTTGCCCGGCGTATTACTGACATACTTACGATGCACACGGCCACCGGGCCGCTGTACGAAGTGGATACACGGCTGCGGCCCAGCGGGAATTCCGGTTTGCTGGTAACCAGTCTGCAGGCGCTCGAAACCTATCAGCGCGATGACGCCTGGACCTGGGAGCATCAGGCATTGCTGCGGGCCCGCGCCGTAGCCGGCGCAGAGAAAGTGCGCGATGGTTTCCAGGCGTTGCGCACCCGGGTGCTGATCGACTACGTCCGCCGGGACACGCTGGCTGCAGAGGTGATCAGGATGCGCACGCGCATGCGTGACGAGTTGTCGCAGGACACAGCGGAATTGTTTGATATCAAGCAGGGTATGGGCGGCATGATCGATATCGAGTTCCTGGTGCAGTACCTGGTGCTCAAACATGCTCCGCAACACAGGGCGCTGTTGTTATGGTCCGACAATATCCGCCAGCTTGAATCGCTCGGAGATGCCGGCATCCTCACAGGCCAGGATGCCGCCGAGTTGGCTGAAATCTATCGTGCCTATCGTACCCGGGTGCATTTGTTGTCGCTGGCTGGTGATGCGCGCACAGTGCCCCGTGATGATTTTGCCGAACAGGCAAAAATGGTCAGCCGTTTGTGGCAGCAGGTATTTCCGTCCGGCTGAATCCTAAGCCGAGCTCTGGCCGGCGACCGTTTTGAATACGGCGATGCAATGGTCCTGCAACGTGACATTGCGTCC
>JAUIEY010000001.1 GCA_030429685.1 Gammaproteobacteria bacterium | reverse complement strand
AGTGGGCGACACTGTTCACCAGTGCCACGTCACTGCTCAGATTCGCCAGAATCTCACGGTTCACCGCGGGCCAGTCATCGCCGAGCTGGGCACGCACGGTTTCAATATCAAAGGCGGGACTTGCAGGCTTTACCAGTTTCATAGCGCCCATGATAATGCCATGGATGCCCGTGACGACAATAAATATCCGCCGCTTGCTGTGCTGTTGTGTGTTGTTGCTGCCGACTGCACCGCTGCAGGCGTTTAACGGCAAGGCCCACCGGGTGGTGGGGCACATTGCCGAGGCACTGGTGTGTGCCGAGACCCGCATCGCGCTGGCCGCCATTGATGACGAGCGCGACCTCGCGGCGGCAGGCGTCTGGGCTGATGATATTCGGGCCTACCGGCATACCCGCCATGCCAATCGCTGGCATTACATCAATGTGCCGGACAATGTCAGCGTCGCCGACTTTATGACTGACAAACGCCGGCGACGCGATGACAACGTGTTGTTTGCGATCGAGCAATTCAGTTGGTTGCTGGCGAATGACGAGGCCGACCGGCTGGATCGTGCCATGGCCTACCGGTACCTGGTGCATTTTGTTGCCGACGTGCATCAGCCGCTGCATGTCGGGCGCAGGGAAGATCAGGGCGGCAATCGGATCAGCGTGCGGGTCGGGGAGCGGCGCACCAGCCTGCACAGTTTCTGGGACGGCTACGACCTGCAGCAGATTGTCGACAGTCCGCGCGATTACGCCCGCTACCTGCTGGAACACAATGCCGACAGCGAGGTTGCGATCGGGGGCGGCCCGCCGGACTGGGCGCAGGAGTCCAAAGATTACCGCGCCAGTGTCTATGACCTGGGCGCCGCGCGCTCCGCTGCAATTCCCGAGCTGACTCCGGCATACCGCGAAAAGGCAATGAATATCATTAACTTACGTCTTTACCAGGCCGGCGCCAGGCTGGCCGGCAGGCTCGACGATATATTCTGCCGGGACGCCGTTAAGCATTGATTTGCCTTGAGTAAATCATTAGAATTCCCGCTCTTTTTCCGGGGTTAGACCCCGCATCTGGTTATTTACGTTGTCGGATTCCGGCCCCTGGAGCATCCTGGCGGGCGCGAGGCCCGGCAGCGATTGCGGAGAAAAGCATGTACGCCGTGTTCAAAACGGGTGGTAAGCAGTACCGGGCCGCCCAGGGCGATAAGCTGAAGATTGAAAAACTCGACGCCGCCGAAGGCGATAGCGTCGCGTTTGATGAAGTGTTGCTGGTGGGTGAGGGTGACAGCGTCAAGGTTGGCGCTCCGCTGGTGTCCGGCGGCAAAGTCGAAGCCAAAGTTCTGGCGCAGGCCCGGGACAAGAAGGTTGAAGTGATCAAGTTCCGCCGCCGGCAGAACTACCGCCGTACGCGCGGGCATCGTCAGCCGTTCACCCTGGTGGAAATCACCGGTATTTCCGGCTGAGCGCAACGTTTAAGGATTAACTGAAATGGCACATAAAAAAGCAGCAGGTAGTACACGTAACGGGCGCGATTCAGAATCCAAACGCCTTGGTGTGAAGAAATTCGGTGGTCAGGAAGTGCTGGCCGGGAATATTCTTGTCCGCCAGCGCGGCACCCGCTTCCATGCCGGCGTTAACGTCGGTCTGGGCCGTGATCACACGCTGTTTGCCAAAGCCAATGGCCGCGTCAAATTTGAACGCAAGGGCCGGCAAAACCGGATGTTCGTGAGCGTGGTCGAAGCCTGACCCGCCACTCACCGGATAAAAATAACAAAAAGTTAAAAATCAACAAGAACAGCCAGAAGACAAACAACAATCATTAAAAAGCCCCGCTGGTTTATATACACCAGCGGGGCTTTGTTTTAAGTGACGCCGGCATTTCAGCCGGCATCGCCGGCTGAAATGCCAAATGGCGGAACTTACACCGAAAAAGCACTGCTTTTTCGGTGCCGCAAATCAAGCTACCGACTTAAGCGCTTCTGCCGGCCCGACCGGGCGGCGATCATCCTCAATCGCGACGCGATGGTTCTTGCGGTATTGCGGCTGAAAATCCGGCAGGATCAGATGCTGCGTGGAGCGGTTGTCCCAGATCACCAGCGTGCCACTTTTCGGCCAGTGCAGGCGCACCTGGAACAGTGGTTTTTTCAGGTGATTGAACAGGTAGTGCAGCAATAGCTGGCTTTCGTCTTCCGGAATGCCATTGATGCGCGTGGTGACCATCTCGTTGACGAAAATGGATTTGCGGCCGGATTCCGGATGCACTCTGATCACCGGGTGTTCCACCGGCGGGTAGTGCTCCTCGATCGTGACGCGCATCTTGTGATCCGGATTGCCCCAGGAATTGAGTCCGAAGCGTGCCGCCAGGTCATGTACCGCCGTCAACTGGTCGAGCATTTGCTGCATGGGTTTGGACAATGCGGCATAAGCGGCTTCGGTGTTGACCCAGATGGTGTCGCCGCCGGCCGGTGGCATGTCCACGCCATAAAGCAACGAGCACTTCGACGGGATTTCTTTGAAAGTGTCGTCGGCATGCATGTTCACGTCACCACCGACTTTCGCCTGGTTGGTGTATTCCTGCACTTTGACTTCCGGCACCTCGTCATGACGGGGAATAGTTCCGCCCATCTGAATGGTGCCAAAGATTTTCGCAATCTCGGCGTGCTGCGCCGGGGTGATATCCAGGCCATGAAAAAACAGCACATGGAAATGCGTCAGTGCCTGGCGCAATTCTTCCGCGGCGGTTGCCGAAACCGATTGCGTCAGATCCAGGCCGGTGATTGCGGCGCCAAGAGTGCCGCCCACGGGCGTGGTGGCAAACGATGCGTAGTCGGGATCCTGGCGGACGGCAGAAATTTCATACGTCATGGTGGCGTTCTCCTAACCTGGGGCGCGGCGCGCAGGCCGCTGATTCGATGCCGCTATTTTACGCTTCGGAAGAATTAAATCAAGTGACTTATTTATAGTCGAAACAATGGCCTGAGCGGCTTCCAGGCCGCTGCAGGCTACTGACCGAAAACGATATTCAGGGAGCTGGGTTCGGCGACCAGGTCGCGACCGTAGACATGGATGGTGATAGCGCGGCGCTGCGATTCATTGCCGATGCGGTGGACGTCGTCAATTCCCGGACGCACGGTGGCGAGGTCGCCCGCAGTCAGGCGCATTTTCATCTGGCTTTGCAGACCTATTGCGCCGTTGTCGCTGCGCGATACCTGGTAGTTTTCGCAAAACGGGTTGCCCTCGTAGACGCCGACAGCGCCCCATGCAGTATGGCCATGAATCGGCGTGATCTGGCCCGGCATCCATACCAGGGCCAGTACCGAGCAGCTGCCGTCCGGCGCCGCATAGAGCAAATGTCGCGTATAGTTGTCTGCGTCGCCCTGTTTGTGCGCCGCGGCCAGCAGGGCCGGCTCACAGACATAGCCGCGCAGTGCGGCTTTGGCGGCCGGCGCAATACCCGGCCCGGTGCAATTGTCGATGGTGTTTTGCAGGGTCTGCACAAACTCTGCGAGCAGCGGGGTGGTACCAGGCTGAATGCCGTACTGCAGATCACCGGAAATGGCAGCGATCTTGTCGGCGCCTTTGCCGGGAAAGGGAGTAATGTTGTTGCGCCTGGTTTTGTCCAACACCTTAGTGCCCCGCGTGTATTTGGAGACCTGTTCATTCTAGGCTTGCCGCACTAGTAAATGTTGGCGAAGTAAGGCGTGAATCCCAAAAATAATAGAAAAATTTGCTAATAAATACGAAAAAGTAGCAAAATAGCCGCATGGATAGTAAAGATCGAAGAATTCTTGAGCTGCTGCAGCAAAACGCCCTGTACACCGCGGCGGAGCTGGCCGACGCCGTCGGTCTGACCACCACGCCGTGCTGGCGGCGCATCCAGAAACTGGAGGAGCAGGGCTATATAAAGGCGCGGGTGGCTTTGCTCGACCGGCAGAAAATGAATGTCGGGGTCACGGTGTTTGTCAGTGTGCGCACGGCCCAGCATTCGCGTGACTGGATGGAGCGCTTTATCACGGCGATCAACGACACACCGGAAATTGTCGAGGCGCATCGTCTCAGCGGCGACACGGATTACCTGTTGCGCATAGTGGTGCCCAGTATCGAGGAGTACGACCGGCTGTATCAGCGCCTGATTCGCGACCTGGAGTTTCTTGATCTGAGCTCCAGCTTTTCGATGGAAGAACTTAAATCCACCACGTCCATACCGGTGCGTCACGCATGAAGTTCGTTGATGAAGTGACGGTGCGCGTGCAGGCCGGCAACGGCGGTAACGGTTGCGTGAGTTTCCGGCGCGAAAAATTTATCCCGCGCGGCGGTCCCGATGGCGGCGATGGCGGCGACGGCGGCAATGTCTATCTGGTCGGCCGCTCCGGTCTGAACACGCTGGCGGATTTTCGTGTTGCGCGGCGCTTTAAGGCCGAGCATGGGCAGGGTGGTTCCGGGCGCAACTGCACGGGCAAGAGCGGCAGCGATTTGCTGATCGAAGTGCCGCTGGGCACCCGGGTGACCGAGGACGATACCGGTGAAGTGCTCGGCGAGGTGACTGCTGAGGATGAGCGTCTGCTGGTGGCGGCTGCCGGTCATGGCGGCAAGGGCAACACCCGGTTTAAAAGCAGTACTAACCAGGCACCGCGCAAATTTACTCCGGGCACTCCGGGCGAAAAACGCGTGTTGCAGCTGGAGCTCACGGTACTGGCCGATGTGGGTTTGCTGGGCCTGCCGAATGCCGGCAAGTCCACCCTGATAAGCGCGGTTTCCGCGGCGCGACCGAAAGTTGCCGATTACCCCTTCACCACGCTGTATCCCAATCTCGGTGTGGTGGCGGTCGAAGCGCATCGCAGTTTCGTGATGGCGGATATTCCCGGCCTGATTGAAGGTGCAGCCGACGGCGCCGGGCTTGGCACCCGGTTTTTAAAGCATCTCGACCGGACACGGGTGCTGTTGCATGTCATTGACGCCGCGCCGCCGCCGGGCAGCGACGATGCGGTCAGCGGTGCGCGCGCCATCGCAGCCGAACTGGATCGCTTCAGTCCGGAGCTGGCAAAGCGGGAACGCTGGCTGGTGCTGAACAAGCTGGACCTGCTCGGTGACGCTGCCGATACAGAAGCACAGCGCATCATTGACGAACTCAACTGGGAAGGCCCGGTATACCGTATCAGTGCGTTGAAAAAAGAGGGCACCCGTCAGCTGGCCGGCGACATCATGACGCGCCTTGAAGAACTGGATCGGGAAGACAGCGAGGGCGCATAAAAGCGCGAGGCATAAAAAAAGCGGTGTCTGACACCGCTTTTTTTATTGATCTGCTCCGGAAGTACGCTAGCCGGCGATGCCTCTGACACGGGCGTTAAGCCGGCTCTTGGTGCGAGCGGCCTTGTTCTTATGCACCAGGCCCTTGTTGACCATGGTGTCAATTCGCGGCACGGCATCCTTATAGGCGGCACTGGCGGCCTCGGCATTCCCTTCCTGAACGGCTTTGAGCACGGCCTTGATGGCGGTGCGCATGCGCGAACGCAGGGCGACGTTGTGCTGGCGACGCACTTCGGCCTGGCGGGCGCGTTTGGCTGACTGTTTGCTGTTTGCCACGTATCTTCCTCTGTGAACGGTTCCGGCCTTTCCCCGGAAAGGCGCGCATTCTGGTCATTTGGGGCGCGGATGTCAATAGAAACAACCCCTTGGCGAGCGTTCGGCCGGCCTGAGCAGCCCGGGCGCCCGGAATGGCGCGATTTTGCCGACAAAGGCGGCTAGACTGTCGCCGCGGTGCGCTATTTACGCTTTATATAAGGGTGGCAGCAGGCGGGTGAACAACGACGGCGAAGTGACTGAATCGGCAGCGCCCGAGGCTGCCGGCCGCTCGGCGCGCGGGTTGCTGCAGTCCACCGCCGTGGTGGGCGGCATGACGGTGCTGTCGCGTGCACTGGGCCTGGTCCGGGACGTGGTTTATGCGCGGTTTTTCGGTGCCGGGCTGCTGATGGACGCGTTTTTTGTCGCTTTCAAGATTCCCAATATTTTTCGCCGGTTTTTCGCCGAAGGGGCGTTTTCACAGTCCTTCGTGCCGGTGTTTGCCGAGTACGATCAGCAGCGTGAGCGCGCCGAAGTGCAGGCGCTGGCGGACAAAGTGGCCGGCACGCTGGGCCTGGTGCTATTCGTGTTTACGGCGCTGGGTGTAGTGGCGGCGCCAATCCTGATCGCCATCGCCGGCGCCGGCTGGCTGCTGAATCCGGATGCTGAATCCGCGGCCAAATACGATCTGGCCGTGCAGATGCTGCGCTTCACGTTTCCTTACCTGCTGTTTATATCGCTGACCGCCCTGGCCGGTGCGATTCTGAATACCTATCAGCGTTTCGCCGCCGCCGCCTTTGCGCCGGTACTGCTGAACGTGGTGCTGATCACTTTTGCGGCGTTTGTGGCGCCGAATTTTGCCAATCCCGGTGTGGTTCTGGCGGCCGGCGTGTTTGTTGCCGGCGTGGTGCAACTACTGTTTATGTTGCCGTCGCTGGCGCGGGTGCGCATGCTGCCCAAACCCAAATGGGGCTGGCGCGATGAAGGGGTGCGGCGGATCGCCCGCCTGATGTTGCCCGCGATCTTCGGTTCATCCGTAGCGCAGATCAACATACTGTTTGACACGTTGCTGGCCTCGTTTCTGGTTACGGGCAGCATCAGCTGGCTGTATTACTCAGACCGGTTGATGGAATTTCCGCTCGGTGTGTTCGGGATTGCCCTGGCGACGGTGATCCTGCCGAACCTGTCCCGCGAGCATGCGGCCCGTTCCGCCGCAGGTTTTGCGGCCATGCTGGACTGGGCCTTGCGTATTGTCATTCTTATTGCGCTGCCCGCGGCGGTTGGCCTTTTCATGCTGGCCCGGCCGGCCCTGACGACCCTGTTTTACGGCGGCCGGTTTGCCGCCGAAGATGTGTCCATGGCGGCCATCAGCCTGATGGCTTATGCAGCAGGGCTGCTCGGCTTCATCCTGGTCAAAGTACTGGCGCCGGGATTTTTCGCGCGTCAGGATACGCGCACACCGGTGCGCATCGGCATCATCGCGCTGCTGGCTAATATGGTGCTGAACGTCATTTTTGTGGTGCCGTGGTTTTTATCCGGTGTGCCGGGTGCGCATGCCGGTCTGGCGCTGGCGACTTCGGCCAGCGCTTTTCTTAATGCGGGCCTGCTGTATCGTGCGCTGCGCCGGGATGGCGTGATCCGCCACCGCGCCGGGTGGGGTAAGTTTCTGCTGCGGGTGACCGCGGCCGCAGGTGTGATGGCCATGATGCTGAATTATTTTGTCCCCGCACCGGTACGCTGGCTGGAGGCCGGCACTGCAACAGCGGTCGGCTGGCTGTTGCTGACCATCGCTGGCGGTGCGCTGGTTTACCTGGCCGTGCTGTTTGCCGGCGGGCTGCGCTGGCATGAGCTGAAAATGGGAGGCAGGCATGCGGCTGATTCGTAATCCGGGTGCCGCCGTGCCGGAGCTGGAGCAGGGCAGTGTTGCCACCATCGGTGCGTTCGACGGACTGCATAGCGGCCACCGCCGTATCCTCGGGCGGGTGCGCGAAAAAGCTGCCGAACTGGGGGTGGCGTCACTGGCTTTTTCCTTCGACCCGACTCCCAAGGAATATTTCAGCCGGCTTTATGATGTTGAGCAACCGGCACGGCTGATGTGTTTCCGGGAAAAATTCGAAGCGCTGGATGAATTTGGCATCGATGTGTTTTTCTGTCCCCGGTTTAATGCGGCGATGGCGATTTTGTCGCCCGATGAATTCATCGAGCGTCTGCTGGTCGGCACCCTGGGTATCCGGCATATTGTGGTGGGCGACGACTTCCGCTTTGCCCACAAGCGCGCGGGATCAGTGGAGAATTTGCAGCAGCGTGGCGCCGAGCTCGGTTTCAGTGTCGAACAGGTGGGCAGCGTGATGCAGGGTGACGTGCGGGTGGCCAGTTCCGCGGTGCGTGAGCTGCTCGCCGCCGGTGACTGCGCCGGCGCCGCCAAATTGCTCGGGCGCGGCTACCGCATGTCCGGGCAGGTTATTGAGGGCGAGAAGCTTGGCCGCACGCTCGGCATGCCGACAGCTAATGTCAGGCTGAAGCGCTCACGCAGTCCGGTGCACGGTATTTTTGCCGTGCGTATCGGCGGCCTCGCGGAAGGCTGGCTTAAGGGTGTGGCCAGCATTGGTACCCGGCCGACCGTGGGTGGCACCGAACCGCTGCTGGAAGTGCACATTTTTGATTTCGACAGGGATATTTACGGCGCACATATACAGGTAGAATTCATCGCCAAGCTGCGTGACGAAGAACACTTTTCCAATCTCGAGGTGCTGAAACGGCAGATGTTTAAAGATGCCGAGCAGGCCAGAAAGATTCTGGATGACTGACGCGCGATCTGCTCACAATCCCTCCAAGCTGCTGTGACTGACTACAACGACTCCTGAAGTTTTGCTGTGACTGATTACAAAGACACTATTAACCTGCCGCAAACGGCATTTCCGATGCGTGCCAACCTGGCCCAGCGTGAGCCGCAGATGCTCAGGCACTGGCTGGATGATGACCTGTACGGCAAGATCCGCGAGCGTGCCAGGGGGCGCAAGCCTTTTGTGCTGGTTGACGGACCGCCGTATGCCAACGGGCAGATTCACCTGGGTCATGCGGTTAACAAGATCCTCAAGGACATTGTGGTCAAATCGCGCGGCCTGATGGGCTATGACGCACCTTACATTCCCGGCTGGGACTGTCACGGTCTGCCCATTGAACTGCAGGTCGAAAAGAAGCAAGGCAAGGTCGGTAAAAAACTCGATGCGGCCCAGTTCCGCCAGGCCTGTCGCGAATACGCGCTGCGTCAGGTGGACAGTCAGCGCGAAGACTTCAAGCGTCTGGGCGTACTGGGTGACTGGGACAATCCCTATCTGACGCTTGATCCGGCATTCGAAGCGGCGCAGGTGCGCGGCTTTGCCAAAATTATAGATAACGGCCACCTGCAACGCGGTTACAAGCCGGTGCACTGGTGTCTGGACTGCGGCTCGGCGCTGGCAGAGGCAGAAGTCGAGTATCAGGATAAAAAATCTTTTGCGATTGATGTGCGTTTCGAGGTCATAGACCACGCAGAACTATTCGAGCGTGTGGGTTCCAGCCTGAAGACCATGGCCAGTGAAGAGTCGCTGCGTGCCTCGGTGCCGATCTGGACCACCACGGCATGGACGTTGCCGGCCAACCAGGCAGTGGCACTCGGCCCGGATATTCCTTACGTGCTGGTCGAAGCCGATATCAACGGCCAGAGTGAATTGCTGGTATTGGCCGAGGGGCTGGCGGAGGATGCACTGGTCCGCTACGGTGCGACCGGCAGCCAGATTCTGGCTGAGTTTCCCGGTTCACTGCTACACGGCCTGCAACTGGAGCACCCGTTCTACGACCGGCAGGTGCCGGTCATCAATACCGATTTCGTGACCCTGGACACCGGTACGGGTGCAGTGCACATTGCGCCAGGCCACGGTCACGATGATTTCGCCGCGGGCGTCGCGAATGATCTGCCGCTGGAGAACCCGGTGGATGCCAATGGTGTGTACCTGCCGTCGACAGAATTGTTTGCCGGGCAGCACATCAACAAAGCGGGCAAGGCCATCACCGAGCTCATGCAGGAAAATGGCACCCTGTTGCATGTCACGGGATTCAATCACAGTTACCCGCATTGCTGGCGGCACAAGACGCCGCTGATTTTTCGCGCCACGCCACAGTGGTTTGTCAGCCTTGACCAGAACGGGCTGCGGCGTGACGCCATGTACGCAATCGCCAACGTGCAGTGGATACCTGCCTGGGGGCAGCAACGTATTGAGGCCATGGTGGAAGGCCGGCCCGACTGGTGTATTTCACGCCAGCGCACCTGGGGCGTGCCGATTCCGTTGCTGGTGCACAAAGAAAGCGGCGAGTTGCATCCGGATACTCCCGCGCTGCTGGAGCAGGTCGCCGGGCGTATCGAGACTGACAGCATTGATGGCTGGTTTGAGCTCGATATCGCTGAATTGATTGACGATGCCGCCGACTACGACAAGGTTATGGATACCATGGATGTCTGGATGGACTCCGGCATGGTGCACCATTGCCTGTCGCAGGCCCGTGAAGAAATTCCGCAACAGGCCGATCTGTACCTGGAAGGTTCCGATCAACATCGCGGCTGGTTCCAGAGCTCGCTGCTGACTTCAGTGGCCATGCACGGTGATGCGCCTTATCGCCAGTGCATGACCCACGGGTTCACTGTTGACGAAAAAGGGCACAAGATGTCCAAGTCGCTCGGCAACACCATCGCGCCGCAGCAGGTGGCAAACAGTCTGGGTGCCGACATTCTGCGTTTGTGGGTTGCCGCTACGGATTACAGCGGCGAAATGAGCGCTTCCGACGAAATTCTGAAACGGGTGGCGGACTCCTACCGGCGCATGCGCAATACCGCGCGATTCCTGCTGGGCAATCTGCACGGCTTTGATCCTGCCAGCCACAGCGTGCCGCTCGACGAAATGGTTGATCTCGATCGCTGGGCCGTATTGCGCGCTGCGCGACTGCAATCCCGGTTGCTGAAAGCCTATGAAGAATATGCCTTCCATCGGGTATACCAGGACCTGCACAACTTCTGTGTGGTGGATATGGGGTCGTTCTACCTCGATATTCTCAAGGACCGTTTGTACACCACGGGTGCTGATTCACATCCGCGCCGCTCTGCACAGACGGCCATGTACCTGATTGTTGAATCCATGGTGCGCTGGCTGGCGCCGGTGCTCAGTTTTACCGCCGAGGAGATCTGGCAGGAGTTGCCCGCACGCGAAGAGCCATCGGTTTTTCTGGCGTTGTTTGAACAGGCGGATGCGCAGGGCACGCTCGAAATTGACTGGGACGCGTTGATTGCGGTGCGCGAAACGGTTGCCCGGGCGCTGGAAGCATTGCGCGATGCCGGCACTATCGGCTCGGCGCTGGAGGCGACGGTCGTGGTCCATGCGGACGGCGCCCTGCAGGACGCCCTGCAGCAACTGGGCGATGAACTGCGTTTTGTGTTTATCACCTCCGAGGCGGCAGTTACTCCGCTGGCTGATGCTCCCGCCAGCGCGGTTGCCGGCGACGGCTTCCGGGTTTCCGTCGGCGTCAGCGAACATGACAAGTGCATTCGTTGCTGGCATCGCCGCGCCGACGTTGGCAGTTCCGCCGCGCACCCGGAGATTTGCGGTCGCTGCGAAAGCAACATTAGTGGCCCGGGTGAGCAGCGCGCTTATGCCTGAGCAGGTTGCCAAAGCCGGTGCCGCGTCACTCCGCTGGATGTGGGTCACCGTGCCGCTGATTCTGATTGATCAGCTCAGCAAGTGGATGGTGCAGGTCAATCTGGATGAATACGACCGCATCAATTTGTTGCCGGTTTTTGACCTGGTGCGCTTTCACAACACCGGCGCGGCATTCAGTTTGCTCGCTGACGCGGGTGGCTGGCAGCACTGGTTGTTTACCGGCATTGCGGTGCTCGTCAGTCTCGGCATTCTCTGGTATCAGTGGGTATTGCCGGCACGGGGTTGTCGCACGCTGGCGCTTGGCCTGGCGCTGATCCTTGCCGGTGCCATCGGCAACCTGATTGACCGGGTCATGCATGGCTATGTGGTGGATTTTATTCTGGTCTACTACGAGCAATGGTCATGGCCGGCCTTCAATGTGGCGGACAGTGCCATTACGGTGGGGGTGGTGCTGGTGCTGTTCGACAGCTTTTTTCTGGAACGCCGGCGCCTCAGGCAATAGCCGACCGGTCACGGTTTATCCGGCCGGGTTTGATACCAATAAGTTGGCTGCGCCGGCGTTTCCATGCCGGTGCACGGCGGTGTGCAGATTTCGCGGCAAACATAGAATCCCTGCCGGTGATGACTGAGTGCGCCGCGGGTGCCGGTCGCCGTGACCTGAATTTCGTAATCACTGCGTTCCGCCGGCAGTGCGCCGAGCGCTGCGCAGCCGGGCCGGGTGCCAAGCAAGCGTATGCGTGTGCGGGCGCTGCCTGTCGGGCCATGCACAGCATCCAGATCAACATGTCCTGAGCCTGGCAGCAGCGTCGGGTCGGCCTGCACAGTTTGCATAGCCCGCCGGGTTGCGGCGGCTGCCAGCGCAAAGGCGACACTGCCCGCCTGCACCGATGCGACCAGCCGCGTATTGGCGGTTGCGGTGCGGGTCACCGCTACCGCGGTGGCCGTCATCAGTACCAGCAACAGCAGCATGAGCGCCAATACCGAGCCCGTTTGCATGTCGCTGCGATTGTGCCGGCGGTGCCAGGCCACCCAATTAAATTCTGCGTCAGACATTGCGCAACAGGAATATGCGGCCGGCTGTGCGGCGGCGGTAGCCATCGCCGGCGACCTGCGGTTCGCGCCGCGCTGCCCGTGCCGTCAGTTCCACCTGCACGGCCAGCAAGGTGCCGGTCTCGGCGCCCGGCTCCATGAACTCATCTATCTGCCGGTCACCGTCGTGATCCATGCCGAGAAGTATCTGCAGCGATTCGATGCCGGGCATCACTTCGTGATTCTGCACTGTACCGTCCGGCATCAAAGTATGCCGCCGCAGTGACGGCTCGTTTGGTGATGAAGAACCGCGGTCTACATACCAGCCGTGCAATTGCCTGACCAGAATATCGCTCATGGCGTCATCATGACGCACCACCAGTGCATCGCTGCCGGCCTGCATGCCGGTGTATGCCGGGCAGGGCAGGCTGGCTGCGTTGTTGTGTGCTTCCGGCGTCGCACTGATGTTCAGCGCCCAGCCCGAGACATCCCGCCCCCGGCAGTGGGCGCCGACCGGAACCGCCGGACCCGGCAGATGCGAATCACCGCGGTAGCCTGCGAGCAGCACGTCAGCTTCCATGGCCCTGAGGGCAAAATCGAGACGTTCCTCCAGCGAGGCGGCAGCCTCGATGGTCTGCCAGGCATTGAGCACCATCCCGAACATATGCAATGCGCCGGCGATCAGGCCGAGGCCGAGGGTCATGGCCACCAGCAATTCGGCCAGCGTAAAGCCGTTGCCTGTTGACCATGCTGCAAAGTGCCTGCGCCTCATGAAGCCACGGTGTACCAGGCAGCCCGCTCGCGCATTGCTGCAAGTTCGTCACTGTCAGCCTGCTGGCGAATGGCCTGAACCTGTTGCACGTCAGTCCGGCGTCCGGCAATGCTGTTGATCATGGCAGTCATGATGGCCAGCCCGGCTATCGCTGCGATGGCCAGGGCCGCGAGAATCTCGACCAGCGTGCTGCCGCGGGCGGAATAATGTTGCTGGCCGGCGGACATAAGCATCAAATATCCGGACAGCGCAACGGGCGGCCGGCCGGGTTGCTGCGGGTAACGCGCGGCTTGCCGGTGTAACTGACGACGACGGCCTGCGGCGCAGTTAGTGCCTGCCGGTCACAGAATATCCAGGTGCCATTGGTCGAGCGCCGCCCGAACGGGCGCATGACAAACAGCTGCCGGTTGGCGGACACGCGCAGACCGGGCATGCGCTCGCCACGGGCCAGCCGCCTGGCATCGGCGCCGGGCTGGCGGCTACCCGCTACGGGCGTCTGGAATGCCAGCCAGCCGTTTTGCCAGGCATTGCCTGTATCGCACCGCAACGCATTGCCGCTCGGGCAAATCACCACCTCGCTGCCGCTGGTCAATGCGCGCGAACGAGCTTCATAAATCGTGTGTAGAAGACTATTTATATTGGTATTCATCTGCATCCGGGCGTTCAGCTGTTGCATCCCGCCAACCGCCATGACGGTGAGTACGCCGAGCAGGGTTACGGTCAGTAAAAATTCCAGCAGGGAAAAACCGTCACTGTGTCTGGCAAAAAATGCCTGCCGCAAAATCTCCATGCGCCTGATTGTTGGTTTTTACGGACTTGTTCACCAGTCGGATTTGCGCCCAAAATCACCGGAAAAACCGGTCTGTCAAGAATTGCATGGCCGTTTTCGCAACGACTAGAATTTAACCAACACGTGCATACTTGGGGGAGTGTGGTGGAGCAAAAACAAAATATAGAAGAACGCCTGCGTGCCACCGGGGTAAAACCAACCAGCCAGCGACTCGAGATTGGCACCCTGTTGTTATCCAGACCGCAGCACATGTCGGCTGATGAAATTCTCAGCCAGTTGCAGCGAGCTGGCAGCAAAGTTTCCAAAGCGACGGTATACAACACGCTTAAATTATTTACTGAGCAGGGCCTGATACGCGAAGTGTCGGTTGATTCGACACGCCAGTTTTACGATTCGACCACCTGTCATCATCATCATTTCTACAACGTGGACTCGGGGCAGCTGACGGATATTGATGCCGACGCCCTGCAGTTCAGTCGGCTGCCCGACCTGCCGGCAGGTACCGAAGCGCAGGATGTCGAAGTGGTAGTCAGGGTCAGGAACAAAACCTGAGGCGCTGGCGCGCTGAGTCCCGCGCGTTGCCGGGGGTGCGATCTGCGCCTATACTTCGCCCCGGTCGTTCTGACCGAGGCCTCCAGCCTGTGCCGGAATAGCTCAGTTGGTAGAGCAACGCATTCGTAATGCGTAGGTCCGCGGTTCAAATCCGCGTTCCGGCACCATTTTCTTGCCAACGTAGCGTTATAAGGCTAAAACAGCGAACGTGATTTCCGTCGCCTTACTGCTGTTCCTGATCATGGACCCGTTCGGGAACCTGGTGATTGTGAATACCCTGCTCGCGGAACTGTCGCCGCGCGAACGGGTGAAAGTGGTATTGCGGGAAGGGGCCATTGCCACAGGCATTCTGCTATGCGCGTGTTTTTTCGGTGGCACGTTGCTCACGACGCTCGGTCTGGCCGAACATTCGCTGCGACTGGCCGGTGGCATCGTGTTGTTTCTGATTGCCCTGGGCATGCTGTTTCCATCCCATAAGATGCTTGATGAACCGGCCGTGGAAGCGCCGCTGGTGGTGCCGATCGCCATGCCGCTTATTGCCGGGCCCAGTGCAATTTCCATGGCTGTGCTGTTTGCCGAGAAATTTTCGATCACGCTGGTGGCCGGCGCCATCCTGGTGGCCGCTGCCGGAACGGTATTCCTGCTGGCCCTGTCGGCGCAAATCTTCCAGTTGCTGGGCCGGCGCGGCACCATGGCCATGGAGCGTCTGATGGGCATGTTGCTGATCATGCTGTCGGTGCAATTGATCCTGGATGGCATCGAAGCATTTATGAATTCGAGGCTTTGACTATGCGCAAGACGCTGCTGTTTGGCGTGGCCCTGCTGCTCGTGATCACGGCGGTGTACTGGCAGGACCCGTGGTTATGGCGCAACTATGTGCGCTTTTTCAGCAGCGGTGATCCCACCGGTGTTGAGGTGCTGGTGCCCGACGAGGAAATCCGCGGCGATTCCTCCTACGTACTTCCGGTTGCCACGGACAGCAATCGTACCGTGTCGGCAGAGGCGCTGGCGGCCATGCATGCCTACGCCGCCGAATTCGGCAGTCACGCGCTGATCACGGTGCACAACGGCGTGATTCAGGATGAATGGTACGCCGACCACTGGCAGGCAGACTGGCTGACCCAGTCGCAGTCCATGCACAAGTCGCTGATGGGCCTGTTTGTTGGCGTGGCTATTGAAGACGGTGTCATTGCATCGGTGGATGAACCTGTCGGCAAGTGGATTGCGGAGTGGGCGGACGAGCCGCGCGGTGCAATAACCCTGCGCAATCTCATGGTTATGAGCTCCGGGCTGGGACAGTACGAATTTACCCTGAACCCGTTTTCCGACGGCATCCAGTGGCTTAATTCCGGCCGCTCCATCGAGCCAATCCTGCGTACGCCGCTGGCCGACTGGGAGCAGGGGACCAAATGGGATTACAACAATATTAATTCCGAGTTGCTGGGTGTGGTGCTGGAACGTGCCTATGGCAAACGTTACGCCGAAATTCTGCGTGACAAGTTATGGCTGCCGATGGGTGGCGAACGCGCGCGGGTGCATACTGACTCACCCGGTGGCCGGGCATTCACCTCGTGTTGCCTGGCTGCCCCGGCGATGGACTGGGTGCGAGTCGGCATGATGCTGTTAAACAGGGGCGTCGTGAACGGCAACCGGATCGTATCGGCTGACTGGATTGACGAGATGACTCAGCCTTCGCCGGCGGGCAGTCATTACGGTTATCAGGTCTGGCTGGGTGCCGGTGATCCGCCGCTCAATGTCGAGGGCTACGGCGAGGGGCGTGGTTCGAGCGATGCCATTGTCACGGAGCCGTTCGCTGCCCAGGACACCTGGATGACGTGGGGGCGCGGCCAGCAGCATGTCTATATTGTCCCGTCGGAAAACTTAATTGTGGTGCGGCTCGGGCCTGCGCTCGGGCGCCAACCCATCAAACCGGGTTACGATGTACCCCGACTGATTAATCTGGCCGTCAGGGGCCTGCAACGGAGAGAATAATGAAACGCTCGATAAAACTCCTTTTTACGCTGCTCGCCGCGGCCATTGCGGTGCCGGCGGCACAGGCTTTCGATCTTGATACGCCGGAAGGGCAGCTGCGCGCAATTCGGCGTATCCAGTGTTCGGAAATCGACAACAAGCCCGTTACCTATGGCTGGCGCGGTCGCGCGTTCAGTCGTGTGGAAGGTGAGGCTGACCGGGTACTGTTCAAAGTTGAAGGCATGAACATTCGCCAGTGTGTCACCGTCAATGACCCGGAAAACGGTAAAGGTTTTCGGTTGGTGACCCGTGAAATTCTGCTGTATCTGGATCCCAAGACGGGCGAAGTACTGCGTACCTGGAAAAACCCGTGGACGGGCAAGATGAACCAGGTGTTGCATGTCGCCAACGACCCGGTGAACCAGGGGCCGTTTTTTGCGTCGGCTAACGGCCGCGATTTCAAAATGCCGTTTGAGTTCAATGGCGATCACTGGTGGCTGACGTCTACCGTGCCGCTGTTCTACCGTAATCCGCTTGGCGGCGACTACCAGCCCTTTATCGGCGGCACTTATCATGCCACCGAGATGTTCAATTTCATCGGTGATGTGGAGAGCCTCACCAGCGATGCCACCGACAGCGCTGAAATTGCGGTGGGCTGGGCGCGTGTTTCGAACTGGCTGCCATGGATGGAGATGGACAGTCGGCAGGGCCTGATCTACATGCACACGGCCGGTCGTAAACTGAACAGCTACGATGAGCTGCCGGATGTGATCAAGAATGAAATCGCGACCAATTATCCGGAGTATGATCAGCCGCCGCCCGGCGACGATCCGCGTCCGAATGAAACCTCCTGGACCTACTTCAAGAAGATGGTCGAGTCCGGCAAGTTCAAGGGCAGCACCGAGCAGGCTGCGGGCGGGCATTGAGCCACCGGCACGATATAAAAAAAGCGGCCCGCGGGCCGCTTTTTTTTGCGTGCTGTTCTGTATTGCTGCCCTTAATTTATTTTATCCGGTTCAGGCGGTAGTACTCGCCTGCGGGCGGGCCGAACAAAGGCTGGTTGTTCTCGTCGAAGCCGCGTTCCACGTAGAGCATCGCATCTTTGCCGGTGACAATTTCGGTGCCCACAAAACGCCAGGTCTGCCGGCTCTCTGACCAGATCTTGCAGGTTTCGGTATTAACTGCGCCGTGCCAGGCTGTTTCATTGCGCCAGTAAAAATCACAACCCGCAGGCAGGGTTTCCCGCAGATCAGCCATGGTGATGTGCCGAAAAATTTCCGGCTGCCGGTGGCCGTCAACATATTTTGCGGCATCAATGAGCGAATAATTTTTCTGCCTGATCGTGCCATTTTCCTCGCGGAATACCATGATGACCTGTCGGTACGGCGGTGCTTTCTTATCTATGTCGATTTGCCAGTAGACTACATGTTCACCAACAGCGGGCGCATTTAGGGTGGCAAAGTGATTCGTGGCCGAAGGTACACCGTTATCTGCCGCAGCAATCTGCGGGTCCATCAGGTAACTACCCTGCAGCGCGCGGGTTAAAGCGGTCAGATCCCTGCTGTCGGCACTCGCCACGGTGAACAGCCCCGCCGCGAAATCCACATCAAGGGTGGCACTGGTCCAGTTGATGTCGGTGGTTTTGACGCCGTCGTAGTAAAGTCGCACACGGCCGGGCTGTACGAAACCCGATTCCAGCGTGTAATGATCGGAATACAGCCGATGGTGCCAGCCACGCGGCGTCTGCCAGCCTACGTAGCGCAGCATGTGGTCGGTCTGGTCGACCCCGACCAGCGTATGTCCGCCCGACGGATCGTTGATGCGCACAAAGTAGCTGGCATGGCCCTCTACCTGGTCATCCGGCAGGCGGGTCAGCGTGAAGCTGTCGTCCAGTGCAAACCGGACCGCGCTGAAGCCGAAGCTTGAGGCTGCCAGTTGCTGTGCCTGTTCCGCCGGCATCGGTCCGTTCTGGTCGTACATGCGCTGACCATCGTAGCTGATAGTGAACAGCAAGCGATCCTGCCGATAGGCATCGAGCCGGAACAGCCCGGTATTAGTGTGCACCTCGGGCAGCTCGCGCGGATACACCCGGCGCATTTCGTAGCGGTCCGCCTGCACACCGTTGCCGTCGCGATAGAGCATCGCATCGCCGGTCATCAGGTTGGTCCTGGCATAGCGCCATGCATCGCCGCCGGCTGCTGCGGTGGCTTTTGCCATGATGTCGCGCGCCGACAGGCCGTCGGCTGCCTTAGCCGTAGCCGAGAAGCACAGCGCAAATAACGCTATGCTAAGCAGTGATTTCTTTGTCATTGTTGAGTTCCCCGTCATGAAAGCCAGTATAACCAATCTGTGGTTCGCAACCTGTCTGGCATGCTTTGCGACCCATGTCGCCGCCGCTCCGGTCGCCGATGCGGAGCGCGTGGATATTGATTTGCGCCGCACCACACTGATTGTCAGCGATATCGAGAATTCACTGCGTTTTTACCGGGACGCGCTGGGCATGAAGGTTATATACGACAACTGGATTCGCACCCCGCGTTCAGCCAAAACCGACGAGGAGGCGGAAATCTCACGGCGACTGGTTTTTGTGCGCGCCAATGACGACCGCATCGGTATCGTCGGCCTGTTGCAGTACACCAAGCCGCTTGCCCCGGTCCGGCAAGCGGAACCGGAAGACTTTTCCATCGGCAGTGCCGTGTTGCTGTTTAACACCTCCGACGTTGCAGCGAGATTTGCGGCCGCCAGCCAGGTGCCGGGAGTGGAGGTGTTGAACGAACCCACTGACGTCACCTATCCATCTTACGGTGGCGGTGATGTCATCAGGGTGCGGGTCAGTGTGCTGCGCGATCCGGACGGCTTTCTGGTGGAACTGAATCAGTTGCTGAGTGAGCTCGACAACTAGAACGGGTAGTCAGCCATTGATGACCGGCGCATCCACCAGCAGCACTTCCACATCGGCAACGCCGTTGCGCAGCTGTTTGGCTTCCTGATATTCGGCGGAATTCCAGAAGCCCAGTGCGGCCTGCTTGTCCGGCCATTCCGAGATCACCACGGAGCCGCCGCCGTCGAGACTGCCTTCCAGCAGTTCAGCGCCCGGCGCCCGCAGCACGTATTTGCCGCCATGTTCTGCCACCAGTTTGCTGGCCGCGGGTGCATAGCCGCTGATGAACTTGTCGCGGTCGTGGATACGGGCGTAAATAATCATGTAAGCAGCCATTTTCAAAGCCTTTTGGTGATTCGCTGACAGTCTGGACATTGTATAATCCGCGGTTCGTTTATGGGAGGCTGTTGACCGAACCCCGGTCGCCGGAACGGAGAAACGGATTTGCTGTCTGGAACACAATACTTTCTGCCGGCAGCCGCAATAGCGGCTGCTGTTCTATTGGCTGCCTGTGACAGTGCCCCGGAGCAGTCCGGCGCGGGCATGATGGGCAGCCGCGGTCCGGTGCCGGTGCTGCTGGCGCCGGTAACGGCAGAATCTTTCACCGACAATTTCTCCGCGCTGGGCAGCATTCGCGCCAATGAAGCAGTGGATATCCGCGCGCGTATCTCCAGCGTGGTTACCGAGATTCATTTTGCGGAAGGTCAGGCGGTGCAGCGGGGCGATCTGCTGGTCGAACTTGATAGCCGCGAGATCGCCGCTGAGCTGGCGGTGGCACAGGCGGCCTACGAGAAAGTCAAGAGTCAGTTTGATCGCAGCCGCTCATTGCGCGCGACTCAGGCTGTGTCACAGGCGCAACTGGATGAACTGGCAGCGGACCTGCGCCGTGCCGAGGCCGACGTCACGGCGGCCCGTACGCGGCTGGATCACTGCTCGATCCGCGCGCCTATTTCCGGCGTGGTGGGCCTGCGGCATATCAGCCCCGGCGGGCTGGTCGGTCCCGATACCATGATTACCACGCTCGACGATTTGCAGGTAGTCCGGCTGAGTTTTTCTGTCCCGGAGACCTATCTTGCAACCGTGCAGAACGGTATGCAGGTAGCTGCGACGACCAGCGTGTACCCTGATCAGGAGTTCACCGGCACGGTCGTTAGTATTGACCCGCGCGTGGATGCTGTAACCCGTTCGGTGACAGTAGTGGCAAAGCTGGCCAATGAAAACCGCCTGCTCAAACCCGGTATGTTCATGAACGTGGCCCTGCAGCGCTCGCGTGACAATGTATTGCTGATACCCGAGGAAGCGCTGGCGCCCAGATCCGGCCGGCAGTTTGTCTTTGTGGTCAAGGACGGCGTTGCCACCGAGCGTGAGGTCCGGCTGGGCATCCGGGCACCGGGCCGGGTGGAAATCACCGACGGCCTGTCCGCTGGCGAAACAGTTGTCGCGGAAGGTGTGCAGAAACTGCGTGACGGTGCCCAGGTTGTCGAATTTGCGCAGCCGGGCTGAGCGCATAGCGGAGCAATGGCATGATTATCTCTGAGCTGTCTGTCAAACGTCCGGTGTTTGCCGCGGTGATGAGCATGGCGCTGGTCATCCTCGGCTTGCTGGCCCGCGAGCGTCTTGCGGTGCGCGAATTCCCTGCCGTCAGCGCGCCGGTGGTATCGGTGCAGACCGACTACCGCGGAGCCTCGGCGGAAGTCGTCGAGCGGCGTATTACCCAGATCATTGAGAACGAACTGGCCGGTATCTCCGGCGTTGAAAAGCTCACCTCCACCAGCATGGACGAGCGTTCGCAGATAACCGTGGAGTTCAGTCTCGATCGCGACCTGGAGGATGCCGTCAACGACGTGCGGGAACGGGTATCCATGGTTTCCAAGCGCATGCCGGAAGAGGCTGATCCGCCGTTGATCATGAAACAGGACTCGGGCATGGACGCAACCATGTACGTTGACCTGTCCAGC
Source organism: Gammaproteobacteria bacterium (assembly GCA_030429685.1). Classification (GTDB taxonomy): domain Bacteria; phylum Pseudomonadota; class Gammaproteobacteria; order Steroidobacterales. The sequence continues at coordinate 20,917 of JAUIEY010000001.1, read as the reverse complement.
GACAAACGGTCACTGATGGAGATCACCGATTACGTTGAACGCAACATGGTGGATCGCCTGTCGGTGCTGGACGGCGTATCGGCCATTCGGGTGAGTGGTTCGCGTGTGCTGTCAGTGCGCATCTGGCTGGATCGTCAGGCACTGGCGGCGCGCGGGCTGACGGTGCAGGACATCGAAGATCTGGTGCGCCGGGAAAACGTGGAGCTGCCCGCCGGTCGCATCGAGTCTGTGGAGCGGGAGTTCACCCTGCGCACCGATGCCGGGCTGCGCACGCCGGAAGACTTTGCGCAACTGGTGGTGCGACGCGATGACAATTACATCACCCGGCTTGGCGATGTCGCCGAAGTGCGGCTGGAGCCCGAGAGCACCCGGCGCATTGCCCGCTCGGACGGCAAGCCGGGCCTGAGTCTGGGCGTGGTACCGCAGTCCCAGGCCAATATTCTGGCGGTCAACCAGTCAGTGCTTGCCGAGATAGACCGCATGCGCGACAGCGTGCCGTCTGACATAAAGATTGACGTCAACGTGGATTTCTCGGTGTTCATTCGCGAATCCATGCAGGAAGTCATCAAGGCACTGGTATTCGCCCTGACCATGGTGCTGGTGGTCATTTTCGCCTTTCTCGGCTCGGTGCGGGCCACGCTGATTCCCGCCATCACCATTCCGGTGGCTATCATCAGTACGTTTATCGTGATGGCGGCGATGGGCTTTTCCATCAATACGCTGACCCTGCTGGGGCTGGTGCTGGCCATTGGCCTGGTGGTCGATGATGCTATTGTGGTGCTGGAAAACATTGTCCGCCGCATGGAGCTGGGCCAGCCGCCATTGCTGGCAGCCATAGAAGGCAGCCGCGAAATCGGTTTCGCGGTGGTGGCCACCACGGTGGTGCTGGTTGCAGTGTTTATTCCGATTTCCTTCATGCCCGGCAATGTGGGCCGCCTGTTTGCCGAATTCGGCATTTCCCTGGCCGCCGCGGTGGCGTTTTCCAGTTTCGTCGCGCTCACGCTGGTGCCGATGATGGCGTCGAAATTTTTTGCCGCCGGCATAGAGCGCAAGAAGCTGGCGGTGCAGATTGACCGCTTCTTTAAGTGGGTGACCAGTCATTACCGGCGTCTGCTGGTGCCGATGGTCGCCCGGCCTATTGCCGCCCTCGGCGTGATCGCGCTGCTGGGCGCGGCCAGCTTCGGCTTGTTTAAGACCCTGCCTGAGGAATACGCGCCGGTGGAAGATCGCGCCATGATGTTCCTGTGGATGCGCGGGCCGGAAGGCGCCAGTCTCGACTATATGGACCGGCAGCTGCGCCTTATGGAGGACATCACCATACCCTATGTCGAGGCCGGCTACGGCAAGCGCGTGCTGGTGCGCAGCGGCATGGGCAGTGGCGCCGGCGACGTCAATACGGCCTTTGCCTACATGCCGCTGATGCCATGGAGCGAGCGGGACATGACCGCGCAGGAACTGGCAGCCGAGTTGCGTCCCAAGGTGGGCCAGATTCCCGGCATGCTGGCGATGGTGATGCTGCCGCCCAGCCTGAACGTGCGCAGTTCCGGCCAGCCGCTTATCGTGGTGCTGGGGGGTACTGACTATGCCGAGCTGGCAGACTGGTCACAAAAAGTTATTGACCGTGCGCAGGAAAACCCGGGCATTGTCGGGCTGCGATCCGACTGGTTTGAGCGCAAGCCGAAGATTGATGTCGAGGTAGACCGCAGCCGCGCCGCTGACCTGGGCGTGTCGCTGTCAGCAGTGGGCCGTACTCTGGAAACCATGATGGGTTCGCGCGTGGTCACGACGTTTGAGGATCGCGGTGAGGAATACAACGTACTGCTGCAGGCGCAGCCGGATGACCGGGCTACGCCCAACGACCTGTCCAACATCTACGTGCGGGCTGAGCGCACCGGCGAACTGATACCGCTGGCCAGCGTGGTGCAGCTGACCGAAACGTCCGGGCCGGTTGAACTGAAACGCTTCGACCGGCTGCGTTCCATCAGCCTTACTTCGGCCCTGGCGTCCGGTTATTCGCTGGGTGAAGCGCTGGACTACATGGAGCAGATCATTGCCGAAGAAGTGCCGGAAGGCGTGCGCATTAACTATGACGGCGAATCACGTGAGTTCAGGCAGTCCGGTTCGTCAATCTATTTCACCTTTGCGCTGGCACTGTTGCTCAGCTACCTGGTGCTGGCGGCGCAATTCGAAAGTTTCCGGCATCCGTTGATCATTATGATGACGGTGCCCATGGCGCTGTTCGGCGGTCTGATCGGCCTGCATATAATGGACTCATCCATCAACGTTTACAGCCAGATTGGCGCCATCATGCTGATCGGGCTGGCGGCCAAGAACGGCATTCTCATTGTTGAGTTTGCCAATCAGCTGCGCGATCAGGGTGTCGAATTTTTCGAGGCCATTGTGGAGGCAGCCGCGGTGCGTCTGCGCCCGGTCGTCATGACCAGTTTGTGCACCGCGGGCGGTGCTATTCCACTGATACTGGCCTTCGGCGCCGGTGCCGAATCCCGCCGTACCATCGGCGCAATGGTGTTTTTCGGCGTCACGATTTCGGTGTTTCTGACACTGTTTTTGATTCCGGCTGTTTACGCGCTGATTGCGCGTGGCACGAAGTCACCCGATGCGGTAACGCGCGCGGTCGAAGCCTTGCAGGGCAGTGATAAAACCGCCGGCGGCCTCAGCGGCGCATCAACCGTGCAAAAACGCGCCGACTAACTGCGCGAATAGCGCGCCGCCATTGCTGAATACCGGCCGGGTAATGTCGGGACAGTTTTCCAGTCGGGCATCAGGCATTATGGCGGCGGCCGCTGCTGTCGGTGCGCCCAGCTTCGAGCCGGTACCAATCAGTAATGCCCGGTTGCTGACGGCAGCCAGTTTTTCCGCGCAGGGATAACTGAAGGCAGCGCCGAAAGCCCAGGTGGCGGGGTCGTCGTTAACGTCTGCGGCATATTTTTCGCGCTGAGTAGCCGCGTCGTAGTACGGCACATCTATCAGCACCAGGTCGGCGATCTTGTCCGGTGCCTGCAACGCCATTTCGCAGGCCACCAGGCAGCCGGTGTGAAACCCGAGCAGGTGTATACGCCCGGTGAGCAATCCCGACAGGGCGGCCAGCAATGCAGCAGCATAGTTATCAATGCCGGGCTGGTGAGGCGGCGGTGCCGAGCCGCCATAACCGGGGTAGTCGGGTGCCCAGATCTCGCGCTCGCCGGGAAAATGTGCCGCAAACCCGGCAAAGTAGGTGCCGTCGAACGGCGCGGGGTGCAGGCACACCAGCGGCAGTCTCCCGCTGGGGCCGGCGGCCAGCTCATGTACCGTTAACCCGCCATAGGGCGATTGCAGCACGCGTGCAGGAGCGGGCATGGCGCTGCTGCCGCGGTCATGCATGCTTAACCGACCTGCTGTTCCACCCGGCGGCGATAGCGGCGCAGGGTTGCGCGCAATGTGAACAGTAAGGGCACACCGTAAATAACCGGAACCAGCGCCACGGCATAACGGATATTTTCTGCACCGAATACGTTATCGCTGAGCAGGCCGACGGTGGTCGGGCCGAGATTGAGCCCGGTTACACTGATAATCACGAAGTACAGCGCGGTAACCTGGCTGCGGATTTCACCCGGCGTGATATTCATCAGGCCGGCCGCGCCGGCCGTGGTCACACTGGCCATGCCGATCAGGTTCATGCCCAGCAATACAAACGCCAGCGTGCCGTTCGGCATCATAGGCGCCGCGGCATGGGTGGTGGTGAGCAGGATCACACCGCCGATCAGAATGCGCATTGGCGCATCCTTAAAACCCTGATTAAACAGCCGGTCAATGTACCAGCCGGTAACCAGCACTGTGGCCGGCCCCATGGCAAGGTTCATAATGCCGTTGTAGCGCGCAAACTGCTCCGCCGGCCAGCCCCAGGTGCGCTCAAACATGGCAGCGAAAAAACTCTGGCTGTAGGCGACCGTGGTCATCACGCAGACGATGGCCAGAAAACCGCCAAACATGCGCCAGTCCGACACAATAAAGCGCACGGCGGTTTTAAACAGCGCCTTGCCATCTGCCGGCGTGGAAGACTGTTCCTGACGCGCGGGTTCGCGCAGCAGAAACATCAGCACGCCAAGTATCAGCCCGGGCGCACCGACGATAACGAAAGCAAACTGCCAGCCGCTCAGGGCGCCCAGCACAGGCACCGAGATAGTTTCGCCGTTGTTGGTCCAGCCGATAACAACTGCGCCGATCAGTGAAGCAATACCGGCGCCCAGCGACAAAGCAGCCGAATAGACGGCGACGGGTTTGCCACGTTTCTCCGGCGGGAAGCTGTCGGCGATCATGGGTAGCGCACACGGGCTCAGTGACGCTTCACCTACGCCTACCATGATGCGCGCCGTGATCAGCTGCACAAAGTTGCGAGCCATGCCGCAAGCCACGGTTGCAGCAGACCAGAGCGTTACGCCGATGGCCACGATCCAGTTGCGCTTCCAGCGGTCCGCCACCCAGCCCAGCGGAATGGTCAGCGTAGTGTAAAACACCGCGAATGCCGGCCCCAGCAAAATGCTGATTTCGGTATCACTGAGCTGCAGGTCGTTCTTGATGGGTTCGACCAGCAGGTAAAGAATGGTTCTGTCAACGTACGAAAATATGTACACCACGGTAAGCAAAATGGTGGTGTACCAGGCGTAGCCGGGCTTTGGCAGGGGATTGCTCATGCGTTTACTCAGGCGTTGCTCACGATGTGATAAATGACGACCAGGTTGCCGTCGTAATCGAGGATGCCGAATTCCCGTCCGATCCGGCCGTCATTGGTTTCGAGTTTGTCTTCGCGATAGACCTGCAGCCCGGCATTGGTGCAGGCCTGCACCACCGCATCAATATTGTCGACATGCAGGACAATTGCCGCGCGCCGTGGCAGCGGCTGGTCGGGCAGGTCGCCGCCGCGGACTTCGGTCAGGGCCATGACTCGCTGCTGGGTTGCAGTGCCCAGCACGGCAAAGCCCAGCGGCAGGTCCGGATCAATGCCGAACACTTCATAACTGTAGGAGTCGTCCGGCGAATCCTTGGTGAACTCGACGTGCATGCCTAGAATATCGCGATACAGGTGCAGGGATTTCTGCAGATCGCTGACCACAAAGTTGGCGCGCTGAAAACGTACATTGGTGTCGGTCATCGCTGTGGACTCAGGGCTGCAGAACGTTGTCGGGAACAGGCGCACATTCTGAAGGTTCTCCGCGCACGCGGCAAATCTGTATGCCCGCATTGGAGCCGTCGTAAAGGTCGGCCAGGGCCTGTGGCATGTTCTCGAAACCCTCGACAATGCTCTGTACCGGCTGCAGCTGCCCGCTGCTGATCCAGTCCGCCAGCCGGCGGCCGGCCTCAGCAAAACGCTCCGCGTAGTTGTAAACAAAAAATCCCTGCATGCAGCCGTTGACCGCGCGCAGGCGCGTGTAGTTGGTAAGGCCGAAGGGCGTGTCACGCATGTATTCCGAAATGGATCCGCACAGGACAATGCGCGCATGCATGGCCAGATTTTCCAGTACGGCGCTCAGCGTTTCGCCGCCGACATTGTCGAAATAGACGTCTATTCCATCGGGGCACAGCTCGGCGATCCGCGCTGCGACGGCTTCGTTCTTGTAGTCGATGCTGGCCGCGCAACCGAGCTGTTGCAGCAGTCGGCATTTGGCGGCGCCGCCGGCAATACCAATGACCCGGCAACCGAGGATGCGCGCGAGCTGCACCACTGTGCTGCCCACGCCGCCGGCAGCGGCTGAAACCAGTACCGTTTCGCCGGCCTGTGGTCGACCGCAGTCGAGCAGACCAAAATAGGCGCTGAAGCCGTTCATGCCGGTGGCGCCGGCGCCGTGCACGCAGGGTGCGCCGGCCGGCATTTTAATGAAGCGCTCCGCAGCGCTGCCCCGCGAGACCTTCCAGGTCTGCCAGCCCAGCTGACCCTGCACAATATCACCGGGTTGATAGTCGGCATGCCGGCTGGCGACGACCTGGCCGACGCCGCGTCCATGGATAACGTCGCCTATATCAAGCGGTGTTTCGCCGGCAGCGGGCAAGCCCTGCATGTACATACGCATGACCGGACGAACACCCAGGTACAGGGTACGCAACAAAAACTCGCCGTCACCCGGTTGCGGAACGGGGCATTCGTGCAACTCAAAATCCTCGCTGCGCACGTTGCCCTGTGGTCGCGCTGCAATCCGCCATTGCAGGTTGACGTCTTCCCGCATCAGGCGGCGCTTTCCCGTTGCAGCTGATTGAGTTCGTAAAAGTAGCCGTCGGGGTCGAACAGGCTGACGCCAATAAAATGTTTCATCAGTCCGTCCGCGCCTTTGATGGACCATTCGTGCGGCTCGGCATGCACATGCGTCCCCAGCGCTTTGGCTGCTTCCCATGCGCCGCGCGAATCGTCGGAACGCACCACGAAAGTCGGATTACCGAAAGTCACGCTGGTGGGGATTTCTGCGGGGGCCGCCATGGGCGGATCTATCCACTGCAGCAGGCCGATCATGCCGATTTCCGGGTCTGCCGCCTGCATGATGAGCAGGTGGGTGCGGTCGCCCGCCTGGCCGGCGGCGAAGCCCACGCCGGAGAGCACGACCTCGTCGTCGTAGTAGACGGACATGTCCAGTACCTGCTCGTACCACTGCCGGGAGGCTTCAATATCCCTGACTATCAGGGTCGTGCGCTTGATGATATTAGTCATAAGTATCAGAAAATTATAAGAAAAATAAAATTCATCAATTTGAATGATGTCTGGGTGCGGCAGCGGCTGTTAGCTTACGCAGCACGTTACCGGTGCGGCGTTATCTAGTGGAGTTCTGACGCGGCGCTGACCAGTCTGGGCAGGTGGCCGGATTGAGTCAAGCCGGTAGTGAGTACAGCAGGTGAGAGGCCTGATCGCCGGGTTCGGCCCGGCCCGTGTTTCCTCTTGTGCCCGAAAGCCGGCCCGTTCGTCCTCTTTACGGGCCCGCTTACCGGGCACTTTTTTGTGCCCGGTATCTGCGTTCAGGCACGCATGCTCTGCAGCCGGCAACGGGGTTTGTCGAGCACGATCTGTGCCGTCGAAATGGCGCGTTCACTGAAGCCGCCTTCGCAGTAACACAAATAGTATTCCCACATGCGAATAAACTCTTCGGGATACCCGAGGGAGCGGACATCGCGCAGTTTGTGCATGAAACGTGCGCGCCAGTCCCGCAGTGTGCGCGCATAGTCGGTGGTGATGTCGTGGAAATCGGCAATCTGCAGGTCGGTGGCCCGTTTCAGTGAGCGTGTCAGGGAACCCATTGAAGGCAGCGCGCCGCCGGGGAAAATATATTTCTGGATAAAGTCCACGGACTTGATATAGCTGTCGAAATTCTGGTCATTCATCAGGATCGCCTGAATCAGGGCACGGCCCTCGGGTTTCAGCCGCTCGCTGCAGGTACGCAGGTAAGTGTCCATATATTCGTGGCCAACGGCTTCAATCATTTCGATGGACACCAGTTTGTCGAACTGGCCATCGAGGTCGCGGTAGTCTTTTTTCAGCACCGTGACGCGGTCTTCCAGGCCCTGCGCGCGGACCCGTTGCAGCGCCATCTGGTACTGGTTGTCGGAGATGGTAGTGGTGGTGACCTGACAGCCATACTCGGCCGCCGCATGCGCCGCCAGGCCGCCCCAGCCCGTGCCTATTTCCAGCAGGTGGTCGCCGGGCTGCAAGTGCAGTTTGCGGCAAACCAGATCCAGCTTGTGCAGCGCCGCTTCCTCGAGGGTTGCATCCGGATCCGGGTACACCGCCGAGGAGTAGCTCATGGTCGGATCGAGAAACAGCTCGAACAGTGAATCACCGAGATCATAGTGGGCATGAATATTTTTGCGGCTTTGCCGCCGCGAATTGGCGCGCAGGCGATGATCGAGCCGCAGCAGCCAGCTGAAGATGCGCGACGACCCGGTATCGATCGAGTTCAGCGTATCCGGGTTGGCCGCAAAAATGCGCACAATGTCGGTCAGGTCCGAAACGCTCCATTTTCCGGCCATATACGATTCTGCCGCGCCGATAGAACCGTTCATCGCAATGTCTTTGTAAAGCGAAGGGTCATGGACCTGCACGGTGACACGCAATGAAAAATCGTCGCTTGCCTTGCCGACAACCAGCGTCTGGCCGGCTTCACGGATTTCAATTTCGCCACGCTCTATGCCGGCAAGTTTGGCCAACACTGCTTTGCGAATCGGCGACGCGAAGCGCCAGCTTCCGCCGGATTTTTGCAGGGTGTCGTCAGCTATACCTATTTCAACTGCTCTTTCGGATCCGTCAGCCATTTTGCAGGTTTTCCTTGGTTGTTTTTTCCGGATGGGTAAAAAGCGGTGCCTTTTTCAGCCATAGCTTGATGGCCTGCCAGTGAATCAGTGCTACCACACGCAGCGTTACGAAGGGGTCGCGCAATAACGTGACAGCCATGCTGCGCGGCGTGATTTCCATTCGCTCCAGCGCCAGTTTTGAGCCGAATACCTTGCGGCCGCTGCGGTAATTATCGAGTCCGACGTACAGGTGATCGGCCGGGGACGTCAGGCGGCAGTTGTATTCCATTTCCATGGGCAGAAACGGCGAGACATGAAAATCTTTGTTGAAGCGAAAATGATGACCGCGTTGCGCGCGGTTCTGTTCGCGACCCAGCACATAGCAATGCTGTTCGCCCCACGGCGTGTTGCTGACTTCCAGCACCGTGTCCTGCAGGCTGCCCTCAGCGTCATAACAATAGTAGATGCTCAATGGATTGAAGCAGTGGCCGAAATAGCTGACATGTGTCAGCAAGCGGATGGAGCCTTCAGGCCGCCGGCCTGTCTGTGACTCCACCAGGTCGCGAATGGTGACATCGAGCGGTTCGGTCGGGTCGCCATAGTGATCGCTGCGCCGGAAGCGCGCCACCGCAGGCCGGTGGGCGGACCACAGCCAGTAGCGGTCAAACAGTGTGTCGATCTCGTCAAGGTCCAGCAGCAGCATAAAGATGCGATAGCGAAATGCATTGGCAGCCTGTCCGTAGCGGGCATGGCTGACGCTTCCTTTATATATGCAACTGTTGCGAGGCTTGTCTGTCATGTTGTTATCCGGTCGTGGCGCCGGTTCAGGCAGCGGCACTCAGCTGTGCGCTGAGTTGGTCCACTGCCGCCACGGCGCTGCGCATGCCGTCCTCATGGAAGCCGTAGCCCCAATACGCGCCGCAATAGTATGACCTGTTAACCCCGCTGATTTCCTGCCAGCGTGCCCGCGCGGCCACACTGTGACTGTTGTAGACCGGATGGTGGTAGTCAATTCGCCGCAATATCCGCTGCGGCGCTATGCGGTCCGCTGCATTGAGGCTTACCAGCAGCCGCTGCGGGGCCTCCAGGTGCTGCAGGCGGGTCATGTCATAGGTCACACAAACCTGACCGTTATTGTCGGCAAAGCGGTGGTAGTTCCAGGAGGCCCAGGCCCGCTGCCGCCGCGGCATCAGGCTGATATCCGTGTGCAGGATTGCTTCATTGGGCTGGTAGGGAATCGCGCCCAGCACGGCCGTTTCGGCAGCCGTCGGCGAGGCCAGCATGCGCAGCGCCTGGTCGCTGTGACAGGCAAATATCGCGGCATCAAACCTGCTGTGCTGGTTATCGCCGTCGATCAGAGTGACGCCCGCCGCGTCACGCTCGACCCGCGCGATCGATGTATTCAGCAGCACGTGCTCACGAAACGGCGCGATCAGCGGCTGCACATAGTTTCTCGACCCGCCGGGGATGGTTCGCCACTGCGGCCGGTTATTAATGCTGAGGAGGCCGTGATTGTTAAAAAAATGGCCAAAGTAGGCCGCCGGAAAATCGAGGATTTCGGCCGGATCCGACGACCAGATGGCGGCGGCCATGGGTACCAGATAGTCGTCAACCAGCGCACCACTGAACTGATGATATTCCAGAAAGTCAGCAAGGTTTTGGCCGGCGGGCGCCTGCAATAAGCGGTCTGTCAGCCTGTTAAAGCGCAGGATATCCCGCAGCATGCCAAGAAATCGCGGGCTGGCGAGGTTGCGGCGCTGGGCAAACAGCGTATTGAGCGAGGACCCGCAATACTCCAGCCCGTTGTTGTCGCAGGTCATGCTGAAGCTCATTTCGCTGTCCTGGGTGGCCACGCCCAGCTCCTGCATCAGGGCAATGAACAGCGGATAGTTGCGATCGTTGTGGACGATAAAGCCGGTATCAACGGCCACCTCGACCCCGTCAATACTGACATCCACGGTATTTGTGTGACCGCCGGCATAGGCGCCTGCCTCGAATACCGTGACGTCATGCTGCTCATGGAGCAAACGGGCTGCATACAAGCCGGATATGCCGCCGCCTATAATTGCCAGACGCAAGATTTGCCTCCCCGAATGAGTGTTAAGGTGATTTTCGAGCGGCCGGCCCCTTCGGATTCAGGGCCTGAATCTGTAAGGCCTGCAGCCACGAAACCCTGAACTAATGTAACCCTTTCAAGACGAGAACGGAAAATGCCATGCGTTCAAGCCTGCTGATCATTTGCATTCTGCTAGTTGCAGGTTGCAGCGATCCTGACGTGCAGTCAGCCGCCGATCTGAATTCAATCTACGAGCAGGCGCTGCTCGAGACAGCCGGTCAGGCGGTTCTGTTTGATACCGACAGCGAGGCAGAAATAGCGGCACTGGGTCAGTTGCAGGATTTTTTCGCCAGCATGACGGCTGCTTCGGTGACCGCATCGGCCGCGCAGGTCTATGCGCCGGATGCATTGCTGTACGACAACGTCGTGGCGTTGCGCGGCCAGCCCGTAATTCAGGATTATTTTGTCAAGGCAGCAGCCGACGTGGATGAACTGAAAGTGGACTTCATGCACGTGGCAAAAGCCGACAACGACTATTACATTCGCTGGAAAATGACCATTGTCAGCGACAAGATCGGCGGGGGCGCGCCACTGGTTTCATATGGTGTGACGCAATTTCGCTTTGATGCACAGGGCAGAGTTCTTTTGCACCGCGATTTCTGGGATGCCAGTACCGGCCTGTATGAGTACCTGCCGGTGGCGGGCGGCTGGCTGCAGCGCTTACGGGCCATGCTGGGTGGCCATGCCAACGGATAACCACAAGAGGAACAGATATGAGCACTCTGGCAATTGACCTGTGTGAAAACGGCTGGATACCGGATTTCCTGGCTCGCTTCGGCATGCGACGACTGATGGCGCAGCGGCTGGCCGAGGAATCCGCGGATCGCGGTGAGCAGGAGTTTATCCGGTTCCGCGCCTACCTGGATGACCTGCGCCGCAGTCGGATTGCGCTGGAGACCGATGCGGCCAACGAGCAGCACTATGAATTGCCGGCTGATTTTTTTGCCCGGGTGCTGGGCGACAACCTTAAATACAGTTGTTGCTGGTGGGACGATGCCTATACCGGCAACCTGGCAGACGGGTTACATGCTGCTGAAGAGCGTATGCTGGATATCAGTTGTGAACGCGCGGAACTGGCTGACGGGCAGAAAATTCTGGAACTCGGCTGCGGCTGGGGCTCGCTGACGCTGTGGATGGCGCGCAAGTATCCGGCCGCCCGGATCACGGCAGTGTCCAATTCCCATTCGCAACGCGAGTTCATCATGAGCCGTTGCGCCGCCGCCGGCGTCAGCAACGTTGAGGTCATCACCGCCGATGCCAACGAATTTTCCACCGAGCAGCGCTTCGACCGGGTTGTTTCTATAGAGATGTTCGAGCATATGCGTAACTATGGTGCGCTGATGGAGCGCATTGCCGGCTGGCTGGTGCCGGGCGGCAAACTGTTCGTGCATATTTTCTGTCATCGCCAGCTTATGTATCCCTTCACGACCGAAGGTGAATACGACTGGATGGGCAAATACTTTTTCACCGGCGGTTTAATGCCGGCGGAAAGTACCTTGCTCTACTTTCAGGACCACCTGACTATCGAGGATCAGTGGCGGGTTTCCGGGCAGCACTATGAAAAGACCTCCAACGCATGGCTGGAGCGGGCCGACCGGCAGCGCAAGGAAATACTCGAGATACTCAGCGAAGCTTACGGGGCTGACCAGGCAGAGGTGTGGCTGCAGCGCTGGCGCATGTTTTTTATGGCCGTTGCCGAGCTGTTCGGCTATAAAGGCGGAACCGAATGGATGGTCGGCCATTATCGCTTTGTCCGACCGCAGGGCAATTAAGCTACTGTTCAGATGACCGCGCTGTTAATTGATTTGTTGCCCGGGCTGGCCGCGACGGTCGGCCTTATGGTGGTGCTCTGGCTAATCAGCATTCCGCTGCGTAACGTGGCGATTATTGATCTGTTCTGGGGTGTCGCGGTTGCTGCGTCGGGAACGGCCTACTGGCTGGTGACCGACGAACCGACAGCGCGGGCCAATCTGGCGATGCTGCTGGCGTGGATCTGGGCACTGCGTCTGTTTGGCTATCTTTTCCTGCGCAACCGGGGCAAGCCGGAGGACCGTCGTTATGCCGCCATGCGCGACAAGCGCAGCGGGTTCTGGTTTAAGAGCCTGTACGTGGTTTTTCTGCTGCAGGCAGTGCTGGCCTGGATTATCGGCGTCCCCCTGTATGGCGCGGTGACCGGCGCGGCGCCGCTGGGCTGGCTGGATGCTGCGGGAGCAGCGCTGTTTGCCTTTGGTTTAATCTGGGAGTCACTGGCGGACTATCAGCTGGCGGTGTTTCTGCGCCAACGCACTAACAGCGATGCGGTGATGGATGCCGGTGTCTGGCGCTACTCCAGGCATCCCAATTATTTTGGCGAGTTCTGTCTGTGGTGGGGATTCTGGCTGATTGCCTGCGGCGCAGGTGCCTGGTGGACGGCTGTGGGGCCGTTGTTACTGAGTTTTTTCCTGCTGCAGGTATCCGGGGTGGCTTTGCTGGAAAAAGATATCAGCGAACGCCGGCCCGCGTATCGCGATTACATTCGCAAGACCAGTGCTTTTTTCCCGCGCCCGCCGCGCGACTGATATTGGTCAGTCCTTCCAGCCGCGGCGAAATACACCCGTGTCGTAGGGATTAAAATCGTCTGCGGATTTTTGTTCGCCCTTGGAAACCAGGTGCAGGGTTTTCAGTTTGCGCGTGTCGCTGTCCTGATCGTATTTCCAGCTGTTACTGGCGTACGGGTCCACTTTGACGGGTGCGACATCGTTGACAAGTTCCATCTCCTCAAAATCATCATCGAGAAACGGATTTTTTTCTTTTTTCTGTGGCGCAGGGGGAGGCTCGGCCGCCTCTGTCCGGCGACGCGGCGCGGGACGGTCTTCCGGCGGCTTTATATTCCACCGCGGACCTTCCGGTTCTTTGTGCCCCAGCAGGTTTTTCAGGAATTTCATCGCGTACAATCTCTTGCGAGTTATGACTAATTTTGTGCTGCCTTAGACATGCGAAATGTGCGCCACGTCACATAACCAGCACGTCGTCGGGTCATAACGTATTGATTTCCACACAGATCGGGGAACCGTATGCGGGTGCTCATTGTTTATGCTCATCCCGAGCCGCAGTCATTTAACAGCTCGTTGCTGAGTGTCGCGCTGGACGTGTTTCGCGGGGCGGGGCATGAGGTGGTGGTGAGCGACCTGTATGCACAGCGTTTCAATCCGGTGGCCGGCCCCAACGATGTCATCAGCCGCAAAAATGACAGGTTTTTCAGTCTCGGCGAAGAGCAGATGCATGCCTCTACCAATGCCCTGTTCAGTGAAGATATATCTACCGAAATAGGCCGTTTGTTGCGCGCCGACCTGCTGATTCTGCAATTTCCTATGTGGTGGTTTTCCATGCCGGCAATAATGAAAGGCTGGATAGACAGGGTGTTTGCCTTCGGCTCGGCTTATGATTTTGGTCAGACTTGGGAGAAGGGAGTTTTCACAGGTCGTCGCGCGATGCTGTCGGTTTCGACCAGTGCGCCCGCAGCCGCATTCGCCAAGGATGGCCGCAACGGCGACATTGAGCGCGTGCTGTGGCCAATTCACGCCGGGATACTCGGCATAGTCGGGTACACGGTGATGCCGCCCTTTGTTGCCCACGGCATTCCGTTTATCGGCGAAGATGCCATGAACGCGGAACTCGATCGTTATCACGCCATGCTGGAGCATCTCGATACGGCGAAACCACTGTATTTTCATAGCGCCGGGCAGATAGAGAACTACCGCCTGCGCCCGGAAATCGAGCCGGCAACTCCGGGGCAGCATCGCGGCCCGCGTCTGCACATGCCTGAAGACGATATATCGAGCGGAGATTAGCTTGCGTCTGCCGGCATTTCTAATGCAAGGTAGATCACTTAACAGGCAGGAATTTTCAGGTTGACTATGCGACTGATTGTAGGAATCTCCGGCGCCAGCGGCGTGGTCTATGGCATCCGTATGCTGGAAGTGCTTAAAGACCAGGCAGACGTGGAAACCCATCTGGTTATTAGCAATGGCGGCAAGCTGAATATTGCGCTGGAAACTGACTGGGACGTAAAGGATGTTGAGGCGCTGGCCGACGAGGTGCACAGTGATCAGAATCTCGCCGCGACTATTGCCAGCGGCTCATTCAAGACCGGCGGTATGGTGGTCGCGCCGTGCTCCATGAAAACTCTGTCGGCTATTGTCAATTCCTATGCCGATACGCTGGTGGCCCGCGCGGCCGACGTGGTGCTCAAGGAACAGCGCCGGTTGGTGCTGATGCCGCGGGAAACGCCCCTGCATGCCGGACATTGCAAAATGCTGCATGAGGCGACGCAGATGGGCGCATTGATTGCGCCGCCGATGCCGGCTTTTTACAACAATCCGCAAACCATTGACGACCTTGTCAATCACAATGTCGGCCGCGTGCTAGACCTGTTCGGTCTGGATAATGCAATCGTCAAGCGCTGGGCCGGCGCCAAGCCGCGCAAAAAAACCTGACCGCGCAAGCAGCACAGATTCAGGCGGTGCAGATTCAAGTGGCGCAAATTCTTGTATGACTGATGCTGTTGAGCAGGAAGCCCGGGCTACCGCAGCACGGTTCCTTGATGAAATCGGCACGCTGACGCTGGCGACGGCTTCTGCGGCGGCGGAGCCGTGGGCTGCGACCGTTTTTTTCGCCGCCGACAAGAATTTCAATCTGTATTTTGTTTCCGACCATCGCACCCGGCACGGGCGCGACATGGCTGACAATCCGGCGGTGGCCGCGACCGTGAATCCGGATTGCGACAACTGGCATGAAGTGCGGGGGCTGCAGATAGCCGGGCGCGTTGCCGTTGTCGAAGGTGCCGAGCGCGCCAAAGCCCTGTTGCTGTATTTCAGGAAATTTCCGCAGATCGATGCGTTGTTTCAGTCCCCGGAGGGCGAGCATGAAGAAACCATTGCGAGGCGTCTCAAGGCGGCTAATTTTTACTGCGTTCGTCCGGAGACAATCCGTCTGATCGACAATGCCAAAGGCTTCGGCTACCGGGTGGAATTTCGCCCTTAGGTTCGGCTGCGGAGCGAGCTCAGGGCTTTCTCCAGCCACATGCCGGCGGTCATGGCCGCCACAAACAGCAGCGGTTGCCAGTGCAGTGCAGACAATGACGCCAGCGCCGGTCCCGGGCAATAACCGTAAAGTCCCCAGCCGATACCAAAAATTACCGAGCCGACTATTGGTCGGGCTTCAATGCTGCAGCTGGCGGGCAAATGAAACTGGCTGTCGAGCAGCGGCGCGGATTTTTTCTGCGTCAGCCAGAAGCCCGGGATGGTGACAGCGAGCGCACCGCCCATCACATAGATCAGTGCCGGGTTCCAATTGCCGGTGATATCGAGAAACCCGAGCACCACGCGTGTGTCCGTCATGCCCGATACGGCCAGCCCGATACCGAACAGGATGCCGCACAATGCCGCCAGTAAATTGCGCATAAACCGGTTTCAGCCGCTCGTCAGCAAGCGCACCAGAAAAACTGTCAGCATGCCGGCGCCGATAAACGCTGCCGTCGCCGCCATGGAGCGCGGTGATAGCCGGCCTATGCCACAGACGCCGTGACCGCTGGTGCAACCGCCGGCGTAACGTGTGCCAAAGCCCACCAGCAGGCCTGCGAGCACTGTCAGCACGGCCGGTGCGTCGCTGGGCAACGGTGCCGGACTGGCGCTCAGCCAGTGGTATAGCAGCGGCCCCGCAAGCAGGCCGGCGACAAATGCCCAGCGCCAGGCACCGCCGGGTTCTTTGCCAAATAGCGCTGCGTAAATACCGCTGATGCCGGTAATGCGTCCGAGTACCAGTAACATCAGCAACGCACTGGTGCCAATGAGCAGTCCGCCTGCCAGCGGCAATATAAAATCAGGCACGGTATTCATCCCTTAGCCGCTGTATCAGTTCCGCAGCCGGCAGCACCTCGTGGATGCGGTCCACGCCTTTGCCGGCTGACCAGATGTCCCGCCAGGCTGACAAATCCTTGCCGTCGTCCTCGCCATCGGCGGCAAAGCCCAGCTGCCCCTTGGTTGCTTCGAGCACAGCGGGATCGATACCGGCAGCGCGGATACTGGGCAGCAGAAAGTGCGCCGGCACGCCGGTGAAATAGGGCGTCAGTACAATGTCTGCGGCGCTGGCATCCACCACCATTTGTTTGTAAGCGTCCTGGGCCTGACACTCATCGGTGGCAATAAAGCGTGTTCCCATGTAGGCAAAATCAGCACCGCAATCGATCACAGCCCTGATGTCCGCACCGGTGCTGATGGCGCCGCCGACAATAATAGGCCCGGGGAAAAACTCGCGTACCTGCGGCACAAATTCCTGTGCAGGGCTAAAGCCCGTGTGTCCGCCGGCACCCTGACAAATGAGAATCAGCCCATCGGCACCGCGCTCGGCAGCTTTGCGCGCAAATTCAACACTGTTGACGTCGGCAAACACCAGCCCGCCATAGCCGTGTATCTGGTCAGCAACCCGTGCCGGGCTGCCCAGTGAGGTGATGACGATTTCCGGCTGATAGCGGAGGATGAGTTCGAAGTCGGGGTCGAAGCGGCGGTTGTTCTTGTGCACAATCAGGTTGGCAGCCCACGGCGCAATTTTTCCCGGACTTGCCTGTTCCGCCTCTGCCAGTTCGCTGGTTATGCGTTGCAGCCATGCTTCCAGCACAGCGACCGGTCTGGCATTCAGCGTCGGGAAGGCACCGATCACACCCGCTTTACAGGCAGCAATGACCAGGTCAGGGCCCGATATCAGAAACATCGGCGCCGCAAACGCTGGAATGCTGAGGCGGGATTTAATGTCTGCTATTTTCCGGGCCGTGGTCACGACTCCATTCTACATACCCGTAACTACATTTCCTCGCCACTGGCATAAGGCGGGAACGGACCCAGATGCAGGCCGCTGTCCACGATCAGTGTTTCGCCGGTTACCACCGAGGCGCCTTCAAGGAACCAGACGAGTACTTCGGCGACTTCCTCCGCGGTGGCAACTTTTTTCAGTGGCAGGCCGGCTGCTGTCGCTGCCAGCATCTTTTCATAGTCTTCATCACCCAGGCCGCCTTTGAGCCAGCGTGTCTGGATCATGCCGGGTACCACCGTGTTGATACGGATTTCGGGCCCGAGTACATGTGCCAGCGATTTAGTCATCAGGTTCAGCGCCGCTTTCGAAGCAGCATAGGGAATGGAGGATGCAATGCCGGTAACCCCGCCGATGGATGAGTCATTAACAATCGCACCGCCGTTTTTGCGCATGTGCGGCTCCACCGCACGGATCATCTGGTACGGGCCGACAACATTGACCGCATATATATCGAGAAAGTCCTGCTTGTTAACTCCGTCCATCTGTGGGAAGGGGTTGAACTTGGTGCGCGCGGCATTGTTGATCAGGTAATCAATGCGCCCCCAGGTATCAATGGCGGCCTGCGCCATGGCGCGGCACTGATCATCTTCCGAAACGTCGGCCTGAAAAGTGATCGCTTCCACGCCATGGGAGCGGCATTCTGCAGCGGTCGCTTCGGCATCGTCCTTGCTGCGCGTGTAATTGATTATTACGTTGCAGCCGCGCTCGGCCAGCATGATGGCAGCAGCTGCCCCTACGCCGGTGGCAGAGCCGGTAACAATGGCAACTTTGCGTTCAGAGTCGGGCATGATTTCTTCCTCGTGGTGGTATGCCGGTTGACGCAGTCAGCTAGTGGAGATTAGCGGCCGCTAGGCTAGATTATTTTCCCTGCTGCGACATTGATAAAACTCAACAGCAGCAGGCCCTGCGCCGGCAAATGGTAGCAGACTGCGGCGGAGCAGACGTGCTATTGTTCCAGCCCCGGGGCGGCTCGGATACAACGCCGCGCAGCCCGGCCGGGCCAACAGAAAAAATATTATTCGGAGTCGAATTCAATGCCCTACAAGGATATGCGTGAATTTCTCGATGTGCTCGAGAAAAAAGGCCAGCTGAAACATATCGACGTGCCGATCAAGGCAGCGCACGGTGACAATGAACTACAGGCGCTGATGCGGCTGTTGTGTCAGAACGATGGCCCCGCTGCAATTCTGAATAACCTTGAAGGCTATAACACACCGGATGTGCCGGTAATTTTTAATCCGTTTGGCACCCGCGAGCGCACGGCGATGATGATCGATTGTAGCGAAGCGCTGGAAACCAAGCATAAGCACGCGAAGGTTTTGTCCGACACGGCTTCCTGGCACAAGCCGGTAATGGTCGACAAGGGGCAGGCGCCCTGCAAAGAAGTCATTATCAACAAAGAAGACATCTCGCTGGATAAAAACCTGCCACACATATTTTTCGGCAAGGAAGCTGCCTCATACATCACCGGCGGCCTGGGCATCACCAAAAACCCGGAAACCGGTGATATCAACATGGGGTGTTACCGGATCACCCAGTTGTGGAATGCCCATCACCCTTTCGGCGAAGAATACCCGGAAGAACAGCAAAAGAAACAGTTGTCGGTGTTTGCTTTCTGGAATCCGCCAATGAGCCATATTGGTCTGCATCTGGCGCGCGCGGCAGCCATGGGCAAACCGCTGGAAGTGGCATTCGCCCTGCAGTGTGACCCCGCCCTGCACATGGCGGGTGCAACCAGCGTGCCGTTTGGCAGAAATGAAATCGAATTCGCTGGCGGTCTGCGCGGCGCACCGGTGGAACTTGTGAAGTGCGAGACGGTTGATCTTGAAGTGCCGGCCACGGCTGAGTACATCATTGAAGGCGTGTTCATTCCTGAATCGGAAACCACCATCGGCAACCACTCCAATCCGGTTGGTTACTATGATGCCGTGCAGGTGTTTCCGCGTTTTGAAGTCACCTGTATCACGCATCGCAAGAATCCGCTGTGGTACGGCACCATGGAAATGATCCCGCCGTTCGATCACAACTATCAGGCGTTGGTACCAGTGGAAGGCGAAATTCTTTCTGACCTGCAGCGCAAGATTCCGGAAGTGCAGGACGTGGTGGTGACGCCAAACATGACGTACATCGTGCAGCTGAATGTCGATGCGGGGCGCAAGCCGCATGCGGAATTCGGCAAGTACATAATTAACGCAGTGTGGGGTTCAGCCGGCCGCTGGGGGCGGACGGCCAAGATCGTTATTGTGGTCGGCCCGGATGTGGATCCTTACGACATGGATTCGATTGAATGGGCGATTGCAACGCGGGTGCAGCCTGCCGAAGACACTATTATCAATCCGTCCGGTCAGGCTTTTATTCTCGACCCGTCGGCGACCAAAGGACACCATGGATTCCCGGTGGTCAGTTCCCAGATGGGCATTGACGCCACCATGAAAGTACCGGAGCGCTTTGAGAAATATCAGGAAGTCAGCATGCCGACGCCTGAGGAAGTCGCCAGCATTGCGGAAAAACTCAAAGACGTACTGTGATCCTGGCGGGCTGTGGATGAGGTTCGTCTGAATGGAATGGATCACATCACCTGAAGCCTGGGTGGCGCTGGCCACTCTGACGGTGCTCGAGATTGTGCTCGGCATCGACAACATCGTATTTATCTCCGTGCTGGTTGGCCGATTGCCGCCGGAGCAGCGCCAGCAGGCCCGCATTATCGGCCTTGGCCTGGCCATGGGCATGCGCATTGTGCTGTTGTTGTTGTTGTCCTGGATCATGGGCCTGGGTGCCACGCTGTTCAGCCTGTTTGGGATGGAATTCTCGGGGCGCGATCTGATCCTGCTGGGCGGCGGCCTGTTTCTGATTGCCAAGGCCACGCTGGAGATTCATGACTCGCTTGAAGGCGAGGAAGAGACCGGCGCTGTGGTGGTTGCCAGCTTTTCGGCTGTGCTGGTGCAGATTGCGCTTATCGACATGGTGTTTTCGCTGGACTCAGTCATTACGGCAGTGGGTATGGCCGAGCATGTGCAGGTAATGATCATTGCCGTGGTGCTGGCGGTATTGGTGATGATGTTTGCCGCCAAGGGTATCGGCGATTTTGTGGATCAGCATCCGACGGTCAAAATGCTGGCGCTGAGCTTTTTGGTGCTGATTGGTGTGGCATTGCTGGGCGAGGGCTTTGATCTGCATATTCCCAAGGGCTACATTTACTTCGCGATGTTTTTCTCCTTTTGCGTGGAGATGCTCAACCTGCGGTTACGCCGCCACCGCAATCCCGTGCGTCTGCGCAAGCACCAGCCGCCCGGGGAGCATTTTTCCCGCAGTCAGCGTGCCGGGCGCACGCAGAGCAATTCCTGATTCCGGCAGTCAATGGCGCAGACCCTGGTACAGAAAATAATCGCCCGCGCCTGCGGCAGGGATGCGGTGCGTTGCGGTGAAATCGTCACCTGCGATGTGGATCTCGCCTTGCTGCTGGATTCCGGTGGTCCGCGACGTATCTGGCCGCGGCTGAAAGAGCTGGGAGTCGGTGTCTGGGATCCGGACAGGATCGTCCTCATGACCGATCATTTTGTGCCCGCGGTTGATGCGCAATCGGCGGCGATTCTCAAACTGACGCGCGATTTTGCCAGACATTTCGGCATCAGTAAGTTTTTTGACATGCAGGGTATCGGCCACGTGGTGCTGGCGGAACAGGGTTTGCTG
>JAUIEY010000111.1 GCA_030429685.1 Gammaproteobacteria bacterium | reverse complement strand
TGCTCGAACGCCTGTTCAGCGACCTGCAGTAAGGAACCTGCCTGTGACCGCTACTCATCCCAACCCCGGCGCAACGCATGTTTGCGGCCCCTACGACAACATGCGTGACTATGTTGCGGCACTGGAAGCCAACGGCCGCCTGCTGCGCATTGCCGAAATGGATGCCGACCGCTTTGAGCCGACCGGTTTCGCCTACCGCCTGATAGAAGCACAAGGGTTTCATCAGGCGCCGGCTTTTATGATCGAGCGGCTTAAAATTAACGGCGCATGGCTGGATGGCCCGGTGCTGGGCAATGCATTTCCCGGCTGGGACGGCGAGGCACTGGCTTTCGGTGCCGAGCCGTATACCGCCGACCAGGGCAAAGCACGTGCGCAGGGATCCGCGCTGCTGGAAGAATTGCTGGCCAGTGATGGCAACTGGCCAACACGCGCCCCGCAAACGGTCAGCGCCGCGGATGCACCCTGCAAACAGAATATTCATACCGGCGGCGAGATTGATTTGCGCCGTTTTGCCTGGCTGCAGACCAATCCACGCGATGCCGGGCGCTACCTCACAGCGGCCTCGGTGTTCATGGAGGATCCGGAGCTGGGTCGCAACGTAGGCACCTACCGCTGTCAGCTCAAAGGCGCGGACAAAATCGGCGTGAACGCCGAAGTCGGTCAGCACGCCTGGCAGTTTATTGATCGCGCTCGCAAAGCCGGGCGCAAGACCATAGCCGCGGCCGCGGTCGTCGGCGCCGACCCGATCACTTTTGCGGTTGGCACCTCAAAAATTACCCGGCTGGGCGAAGACGAACTTGACGTAGCGGGCGGACTGCGACGCAAGCCCGTACAGCTGGTAAAGTGCGAAAGCCACGATGTACTGGTGCCGGCCCAGGCGGAAATAATTATCGAAGGTGAAATTCCGGTTGATCGTATGGAAGCCGAAGGCCCGTACGGCGAAGTTTATGGCTACATGGGCCTGGAAAAACCCGAAAACTTTTTCATGCAGGTCAAGGCAGTCACATTCCGCGACCGGCCACTGATTGTTAATTCTTTCGCCGGCATAACCAAGCTCACCCTGATGCTGCCGCAAAACGTAACCGATAAGGCGCGCTATCGGGCGCAGATTCCGGGGCTGGTGGACGTATACCGCCCCATTGAGACCACCGGCGTCACACTGGTCAGTATCAATAAAACAGCCGCGGGCGAAGGCCTTGCCGCTGGCCGGATAATTGCCGAGCAGGACATATTTGCCAAGACCATAATTGTGGTGGACGGCGATATCGATATTCACAACTTCACCCAGGTGTTCCATGCGCTCGGCACGCGCTGGCAGCCGCACCCGGCCGCGGAAACCATTGCCAGTACCAAGGGCTTCCCGCTGGACCCTAGTCAGCCGAAACGCTGGGTCACCAGCAAGATGATTCTCGATGCGACCCGTCAGTATCCCGAGGAAGGCGGTCCTGAGCAGTGGCCGGAGGTGTCGCGGGTGCTGCTGGAGCAACTCAGTCCCGAGGTTTTCGATCTGGTCGAGTCGCGCTGGCAAGAGTATTTTCGCGCATGAGCGACCAGCCTTTTTCGCTGCAGTTTGTTGCCGGGGTGATCAGTGACATCCTCGCGGCGGCCGAGTGGAGCGAGCAACACAGCGCCGACCAGGGTCCATGGCTGCCGCTGACGCTTAGTGATGACCCGGGACAAAGCGCCGGTTACGTGCGGGTCTGGCAGGCCGGCAATGCCTCGCCGCTGGACCGCATGGTGCACATGCGGCTGATTGCCGGTCCGGTGGAAACGCAACTGCTGTTTGTGTTCGGCCGCAGCGACACCTGCATGCCGCATCTGCACCTGCAGGTGGTGCAGTTTCCGCCCGACGGCTGTGTTTACAACGTCGACCTGATGCCGCGCCTGGATGCGGTGGAATACCCGGAATGGTTTACCCGGGTCTACGGCGGCCTGCGCCGTCCGTACGGGCAGGCAATCAGCGATCCGGCCAATTCCTGCTCGCGGGCACCCGCCAACCCGGCACTGGCCGTCTACATGTCGCCATGGGGTATCGCCAGCGGACGCTCCGACCGGGCGGAACTGGAGCGTCTCGAGCCGCAACTGCGCGCCTACGTCAGTCACTATCTGACGCTCGCCACGGCAGATGACTGGGCCGCGCCCCCCGGTGTGGATTGTGCCGGGCGTGACGAGCGCTATCTGCAACTGTTTTTCGCCGATGAGCTGGATCCGCGCGCCTGGCATGGCGTCTACAAAGTGGTCGGCGAGGCCCGGGGTCGGATGATAAAAAACCTGCTGCGCACACCGCTCCGTACCACCTCTCAGAACAATTCTTGATAGCTTCCATTAATTATTGATTTATAGAGTTTTAATATGAACATTGCTATTGTCGGAGCCGCCTATACCGGGCTCGCTGCCCTGCAGTACCTGCGGCATAAAGGCCACCGCATCAGTGTCACCACCACCCGCGCCGACCGTGCCGCTGAACTCGGCAGCCTCGCGGACCGGGTGATTGTCATGACAGGCAGTGACCGCGAGCGCATGCGCGAACTCATTGCCGGTCAGGACGTGGTATTGCTGACCATGGCCGGCGGCATGGTGGAGCGTGACGGCGAGTACGTAATGGATCTCGATCTCTATCACGACGCTTATGTCGGTACCGCGGAATCGCTGGTCGAGGTGATCGACAGCGCACCGAGCGTACGGCAGATTATTTTTACCGGTTCCTGGAGCGCATACGGCAATGCCGGTGGTGTGGATGATGTGGACGAAGACACGCCGGCCACGCCCGCGTCGCCGTTTGCCCAGGTTTACATCGACACCGAGAACCTGCTGTTTGGCATTGCGTCGCCGCAGCGCCGGGTCTGCGTGTATCGCACCGGCACCATCTACGGCCCCCAGGTGGGTTTCGTGCCGCGCGGTCTGGCCGCCCAGACACTGCCGATGGCCGGTCAGAGCGTGCCGTTTGACGGCCAGGCGCCTGCTGCCATCGTGCATCGCGATGATGTGGTAAGGGCCCTGGAGTTTGCCATCGACAACGAACTGTCCGGTATTTACAACCTGATCAACGATGTCAGCGAGACCAAGAACAGTTTCTACAAGAAAATTACCGACGCTGCCGGGGTGGAGCCGATCAACTGGGTCGCGCCGGGCAGTGGTCCCAAGAGTCTTGCCAACCGCAAAATAAAAGCTGCCGGCTTTGCATTCCGGGATCCGAACGCGACCCTGGATGGGCAAAGTCTGCTGGAATAACAGGCAAGCCCATGGCGATTAAACGCTTTGACGGTAAGTCCGGTACCACGGTTGAGGTGGAATACGCCTCCGCGCTGCTGGCCGACAACCCGCTGGGTGATCCTGCCCTGCGGCGCTTTCATGTCTGGCTGCCGCCCGGCTACAATGAGGGTCGCGGGCATAATCGTGGCAAGCGCTACCCGGTGTTGTTCGATCTTGCCGGCTACACCGGTTCCGGTCTGTCGCACACAAACTGGCAGGGTTTCCATGAGAACGTACCGGAACGTGCCGCACGGTTAGTACATCAGCACAAGATGACCGGCTGCATCATCGTGTTTCCGGATTGTTTTACCGCCCTCGGCGGCAATCAGTACATCAATTCCAGCGCTATCGGCCCCTATGCTGACTACCTGACGCGGGAACTCATACCGTTTATCGACCGGGAGTTTCGTACCCTCGCTGCCCGTGAGCATCGTGGCTGCTTCGGCAAATCGTCCGGCGGCTACGGCGCGATGGTTCACGGCATGCGTTATAGCCGCTATTGGGGAGCAATTGCCAATCACTCCGGCGATGCCTATTTCGATTTTATTTACCGGTCCGACTGGCCCAACACGCTGACCCTGCTGGCGCGCTTTCGCGATGACAAACAGCGCGCCGGCGAATGGCAGTTGCCGTCCGGACATCGCGATGACGGCATGGATGACGGCCGCATCGCTGCATTTCTGCAATACGCCTGGAAACGCGAGCGGCTCAATCATCAGGAAATGCACTGCCTCATGAACCTTGGCATGGCGGCAAGTTATGATCCCGACCCGGATGCACCGAACGGCTTTCGCGTGCCCTTCAACCTGGACACCGGCGAGTTGTTGCCACAACGCTGGCGCAACTGGCTGCGACACGACCCGCTGCAGTTGCTGAAGCGCTTTGGCAATAACCTTAACAAGCTGCGCGGTGTCTATATGGACTGCGGCTGGCGCGATCAGTACCACATCCAGTACGGCTCGCGGCAACTGGCGCTGGCCATGCAGGGTCGTGGCATCCCGCACCGTTACGAGGAATTTGACGGCACGCATTCCGGTATTGATGGCCGCATTGATATCAGCCTGCCCTTTCTGGTCAAAGCTCTCCGCGCCTGAGCCACGGTATTACGTTAAATCGTCGCGGCCGCCGCAGTTCGCTCGCGGGGCGTGAACTGCGAGGGCCGTCACACCCCTTGGCCGGCGCACTCTCCATAATCCCTGTTGACCCAGCGGATTTCCGGCTTCATGGCTGCAAACAAAGCAAAAGAACAGGTTTTTGGCGACTACGCGGCATTTCTGCACGCGCTGCTGCCGCAGGCACAGGGATTTCTGTTTCACGACCGTCATTCACGCCTGTTCTGGCATGACAATGCACCCGACACCAGCCAGCTGAGTGACGAATTTCATAAAACCCTCAGCCGGATTCTGCGGCACGGCGACTTGCCCGGTGACGCTGCCCGCATCCCCCTGCGCGACTGCATTGCCTATCTGGTCCGGCTGGTCAGTGACAAGGGCCGGACGCTGGGGGTATTGACGGCACTGGTGGATCGCGATGCCGGCACCATGCCGCATAAATTCTGCGCCAACCTGCTCAAACCAGCCCGGCGCAGTATGGAGCGCGAACTCAGTTTGCGCGTCCACCTGCTTGATGCCAATCGCAGAATCAGCGACCACGACAGCGAACATGAATTCCTGCGTCACATCGGCGCGATTGCCCGCTCCAATGAAGAATGCGAGCCGGCCCTGCAGAGCATTCTGGAACAGACCGTGCAGCAATTGGTGCTGGACGGCGCAGTGGTCTATTCACCAGTGCATGATCTGCAACTTGCCGCGGGCGAAAATCCGGTTGGGTTCACTGACGCCGAACTGCTCCACGACAGCCTGATGGACCTGATTGATGCGGCCGACGGTAACGTCGCGGAAGCGTTGCAGAACCGTCCCGCGCCAGATCCGCGCGAGCGCGCCCGCAGCTGGCCGATACTTGAGGAAGGCAAGACCCTGGCCGGAGTGCTGGTTCTGTCGCGGCCGGCCGACATGGCGAAGCTGGGCGACCGCTCCACCGCGATTGCCGGGTTTGTCACATCGACCATAGAAAACCTGCTGGAACGTTCGTTCGATCCGGTTACCGGCCTGATGGCGTGGCCGAGTTTCGAGCACGCGCTGGAACGGGCGCAACATGACGCCAATGGCGAGTATGCCGTCATGTATCTGGACATGGACCAGCTGCACATCCTGAACGATACGCTGGGTCGCGAAGCCGGCGACCGAGCCCTGCGTGACCTAAGCAAAATTCTGCGCGACGTTCTGCCCGGACAGCCGCTGACGCGGGTGACCAGCGACAGCTTTGCCGCCTTGTTAATCGATACGCCGCTGGACAAAGCCAGCGAGTTGGGTGCAGATATCTGCCAGCGTCTGCACGGGCTGGAGTTTAGAGCCGAAGGCCAGAGCTTCCGGCCTTCCGCAAGTATCGGCGTGGCGCCGCTCTGTCAGGAAGGCGGCGCCGCCAGCAGCGTGCTGGTACCGGCGCAGATCGCGTGCCAGGCCGCCAAGGACCGCGGTCGCGGCCGCGTTGAAGTCTACGAAAGTGCCGACCAAAGCATCATTCGGCGCATGGATGACCTGAACCAGGTCGGTTCTATCCGCAGCGCCATTGAAGGCGGCCGCCTGATACTGTTCGCGCAGCCCATCACCTACCTAGCCGGGGAGCAAAATGTGGCTTACCACGAGCTGCTGGTGCGAATGCTCAATACTGCCGGCGAACCGGTGCCGCCGTCCGAGTTCATGGGCGCCGCTGAGCGTTATCAGCTAATGCAGGAACTCGATCGGTGGGTGGTAAACAAGGCAGTCGAGACCCTGACCGATGAATTGCAGGACGGTCGTGGCCGGCCGATACGCTTTGCCATCAATCTGTCCGGTCAAAGCATCGGCTCGGAAAAATTTCTGGAATACATCAAGGACGAGCTGTCGCGCACGGGTCTGGATCCAGGCCGTCTGTGCCTGGAAATTACCGAGACAGTGGCTGTCGGCAATCTGAAAAAAGCCCAGACCTTTATTTCCGAGTTGCGCGAACTTGGCTGTCAGTTTTCCCTGGATGACTTCGGCACCGGCCTGAGTTCGTTTGCCTACCTGAAAATGTTTGAAGTCGACAAGCTGAAGATTGACGGCAGTTTTGTCCGGGATATTTGTGAAAATGACGTATCCCGTTCCATGGTGGCAGCCATCGCCGAGATTGCCCGCGTCATGGGAATCGAAACGGTCGCCGAGTACGTGCA
>JAUIEY010000110.1 GCA_030429685.1 Gammaproteobacteria bacterium | reverse complement strand
GACAGGGCAGGTTTATACAGCGAAGTAAAAGACCGGATGGATGAGCCGGGTACCGCATTGTCTGGCGGTCAGCAACAGCGTTTGTGCATAGCCCGCACCATTGCGGTTAATCCGGAGGTGATCCTGATGGACGAGCCCTGCTCGGCGCTTGACCCCATTGCAACGGCCAAAATCGAAGACCTGATTGAAGAACTGCGGGAAAATTTCTCCATTGCCATTGTTACGCACTCGATGCAGCAGGCGGCACGTGTTTCGCAGCGTACCGCATACTTCCACATGGGGCGGCTGGTTGAAGTAGGCGCCACGGAAAAGGTATTCACCAATCCTTTGCATCGCCTCACAGAAGATTACGTAACCGGCCGTATCGGTTAATTTGGGTCGGCCTGTCCGGCCGCTATTGTTGGTCACATGCAACGTCACAATCGGCATTGCAGAACTGTCACAGTGCGTTGCAGGGCTGTTTTCAATATTTCTATAAACGATTGAAATAAAAGCAGAAAAAGCCTATAACATGCGGCCGCACGGGCTGCGTTTTTGTTGCAGACCTGTAATATTGCTGTAACAAACCACGCGCATCATGCCCCTCCAGTGGCCTGTATGCCACGCGAGCGGCGAGCTGTTTCCGGGCTGGCCAACCTGAAGAATATATGGAGTAGGGATTGATGAAAGCACTAGTGGCCGCGACAGGCCTGGCAGTAATCATGGCCGCGCCAACTGCTATCGCTGGGGTAGAAGTAGGTTCGGTCAATATTTCCGGTGACTTGCGCATGCGTCACCAGAATGACGATGACGCATCCAGAGACGGTGATCGCGACCGCAAGCGGATTCGCGCACGCGTTCTGGCTGAAGCACAGGCGACAGAAACTATTGAAATTGGTATTGGCCTGGCTTCCGGCAGCAGTGATCCGGTGTCTACCAATCAGACGATTCAGGGTTTTGGAGAGAGCAAAGGGATCAATCTGGATCTGGCATATTTCAAATGGCAGGCCGATGAACGTACTTCTGTTTCCGGCGGCAAGTTCAAGAATAACCTGATCACGGTTGGCAAGAGCCAGCTGCAGTGGGATAGCGACTGGCGTCCGGAAGGTTTCGGCGCCAATTATGAGAACGGCATTTTCTTTGCCAATGCGCTGTACACGTGGCTGAATGGTGATGACGACCAGCGAGATCCGCTGCCCGAAGACAATGTTGATGATGTGCAGATGGGCGTTATTCAAGCCGGTGTCAATACGGAAATTGCCGGCGCGAAAGTCAAAGCAGGCTTGGGTTATACAGCTGCAAACACTGATGGCAAACCCTGTATGTTGTCTGATGGTTGTGGCAGCAACTCATCTGCTGCAAGTGCTTTGCTTATGACAGATGTTTATGCAAATGACTTTAATGTTTTGGAGCTTTTCGCCGAAGCCGCAGTTGAAGTAGCGGACCTGCCGCTGAAATTCTGGGGCCAGTACATCACCAACACCGACGCCGATCCGGTTGCTGCCGCAGGCAACAAAAAGCTGGATTCCGGCTTTCAGGTAGGCGCACAGATTGGCAGTGCCAAGAAGAAAGGTACCTGGCAGGGCAAGATCTACTATCAGGAACTGGACGCTGACGCGACTCTGGCGGCGCTGTCTAACTCAGACTTCGCCGGTGGCGGTACCGACAACAAGGGCATTTACGTCGGTGCTGCTTACGCACTTAGCGATAAAACCTCAGTCAACCTGAGTTATTTTGCTGCCGAAGACAAGAACGAACGTTCCGGCATGGCGGCAGAAGACTATGACACTCTGCAACTGGATCTTCAGCTCAAGTTCTAAGTGTTTTAGAAGGCGATTTTTCGCCTGCCGGCGATCTTCCCCCTGATCATTACTGTTTGCCGGCAAAAAACAAGGCGGAGTCCTTACAAGGGCTCCGCCTTTCTTTGTTTCTTTGGACAGCCGCCGGTTGGCCGTAGCGCTCAGGCCGCAATTACGCCCCAGCCAATTTCGCCGTCGGCACCGTAGCCTTTGGGTAGCCCGGCATCTGGCGTGAAGCCGTACATATCCTCGCCGGGCAGGGCGGCAATGACAATATCGCGCACTTTGAGCAACTTGTTGAGGTCAATGCCGGTTTTCAGCCCCATGGCATCGAGCATGAATACCAGGTCCTCAGTCACGATATTGCCGCTGGCACCCGGTGCAAACGGACAACCGCCCAGGCCGCCCAGTGATGCATCCACAGTCGTGATGTTTTCTTCCAGGGCAGCATAAACATTGGCGAGGCCCAGCCCGCGCGTGTTGTGCAAATGCACACCCTGCAGTTTGTCAGCGCCAATTTCGGCGCGAATCAGTTTAATCAGGCGGCGCAGCTGCGCCGGATTGGCGTAACCGGTGGTATCCGACAGGCCCACCTCATCGCAACCCAGCTCCATCATTCTGACGGCGCATTCGACCACCTTGCGTTCCGGTACCTTGCCTTCGAGCGTGCAGCCGAACGCCGTGGACAGACCGCCTTCAAAATCAGGGCGTTGGTCGGCCGGCAGGGTGTCCAGCAATTCGACCACGCGGCGCACTTCCTCGTAGACCTGTGCATGGGTTTTTTTCAGGTTTGCCTGGCTGTGCGTTTCGCTGACTGACAGTGGCAGGGTTATCTTGTGCGCGCCGGCTTTGACGGCGTTTTCGGCACCCTTGAAATTCGGCACCAGGGCTGCCACGGCCAGGCCCGGAATCTCGCGCGCGTAGGCCACGATCTCGGCGGTATCTGCCAGCTGCGGCAGCAACTTCGGCGGCACAAAGGACCCGACTTCGATTTCCGGGACGCCGGCTTCTGCCTCGGCCCTGATCCAGGCCTTTTTGGCCTCGGTAGGCATGATGGATTTGATGCTCTGCAGGCCGTCGCGCGGGCCGACCTCGCTCACCAGAATGTCGATGGTGCTCATGGTTGTGTACCTGGATGTCAGTTGTTCAAACGCCATTACAGCGGCGGGTTGTTATCAATTCGGCTGCCGGGGATAATTCACGGCCCTGATACGCCGCACCCGGCAGGGGCGGGAATTCTAACGGAAAACGGCGTCGCGCGTAGAGCGCCGCGCGCCACACGGGACTTAAGCATGAGCGACAAGCAATCCTTACCCCTGGCAGGTGTCCGGGTGATCGAGTTTACCCACATGGTCATGGGCCCGGCGGCCGGCCTGATGCTGGCCGACATGGGGGCTGATGTGATCAAGATCGAACCGGTCGGCGGTGACAGCACGCGGCGTTTGCTGGGCTCCGGTGCCGGCTATTTCCCCATGTACAACCGCAACAAGCGCAGCCTGTGCGTGGATCTGAAGTCCGCGGCGGGCAAGGCTGCCGTTCTCAAGCTGATCGAAGGCGCTGATGTGCTGATCGAGAATTTCCGCCCGGGCACCATGGACCGGCTGGGTTTCGGTTACGAGGAGCTCAGCAAACTGAATCCGGGGCTGATTTATTGCTCGGAAAAAGGTTTTCTGGCCGGTCCCTATGAACATCGCACCGCGCTCGATGAGGTCGCCCAGATGATGGGCGGTCTGGCCTATATGACCGGCCCGCCGGGGCAGCCATTGCGTGCCGGCGCTTCGGTGATTGACGTAACCGGCGGCATGTTCGGTGCCATTGGCGTGCTGGGGGCGCTGCATCAGCGGCACGCCACCGGCAAGGGCCAGAAAGTCATCGCTTCACTGTATGAAAGTACGGTGTTTCTGGTCGGCCAGCACATGGCGCAAAAAGCCGTTACCGGCAAAGCAGCAGCGCCGATGCCGGCGCGTGTTTCCGCGTGGGCTATCTACCAGGTTTTCCAGACCAAAGACGAGCCGGTATTCGTCGGGGTGGTGAGTGACAAGCAGTGGGGATTGCTGTGCGAATCCTTCGGCCTTGATGAGCTGGCGGCTGACGAATCGCTGCAGACCAACAATGATCGTGTGCGCGCCAAGGACCGGCTTGTGCCGCTGATTCAGGATGTGTTCATGCAGTACACCAAGGCCGAACTGATGGCCAAGCTGGAAAAAACCGGTCTGCCGTTTGCGCCGATAGCCCGTCCCGAAGATCTCTTTGCGGACGAGCACCTGAACGCCAGCAAGGGGCTGGTGCCGTTTACCGTTACCGACGGCGAATTCAAGGGGGAACAGGTTGAACTGCCGGCCCTGCCGCTGGAAATGAATGGCGAACGCTTCGGTTTGCATCAGCCGGTGCCGCATGCGGGTGAGCATACCCGCGCGGTGCTGCAGGAAGCTGGCTATGCAGAGGCCGAGATCGCGGCCATGTTCGACGCCGGAGTCGTTTCCGAGGACAGTTAGCCGGACTGGCGAGGCGACCCGCAGACGATTAGCTTTCGAGCGAGTTTGCGCAGCAAGCCCGAGCGAGAAAGGTGATTCGGCGGAGAGGGCGCCTGGCTATTCCAGCTAATTATTGTCGAGATAAATCCATGGCCGCGCGAGTCGATCGCGGCCCTGAAAAGCCAGTATCTCGTCGTCGCGCTTCATGGTGACGGCTATGGCGTCGAGCCCTTCAAGCAGCATTTCCTGATCCGCCGGGGCAATTTCAAAGGTGTGTTTAGTGCCGTCCGGTGCCGTAACGCTGCAGTTGCGCAGGTCCACATGAATCAGGTTGCCGGCAGGGTCCTGTTCCACCTGTGCGGCCAGATCCTCTACCACTGCATTTGGCAGCACCACCGGCAATATTCCGTTGCGCACGCAATTGCCGTAAAAAATATTGCCGAACTTGGGCGTAATGATGCAGCGGATTCCCCATTCGGCCAGCGCCCACACGGCATGTTCGCGGGACGAGCCGCAGCCGAAGTTATCGCCTGACAGCAGTATCCTGGCCTGCCGGTAGGGTTCCTGGTTGAGGATGAAATCCGGGTTTTCCTCGCGGCCGCCGGGTTCGGTGTAGCGCCAGTTGGCGAACATGCCTTCGCTCAGGCCTTCCTTGGAAACACGCTTCATTTCGCGGCTGGGAATAATCACATCGGTATCAATGTTGATACGCATGATCGGTGCGGCAATGGCTGTCAGTTGTGTGAACTTTTCCATGCTCAGTCTCCCGCTGCGCCGATGCGGCGCACGTCGGTCAGATACCCTTTAACGGCGGAAGCCGCCACGGTGGTCGGGCTGGCCAGATGCGTCCGGGTACGCGGGCCCTGGCGATTCTCGAAGTTGCGGTTGGTGCTGCTGACCACGCGTTCCTCCAGGCCAAAACTCTCGCCGCCGGCGAAAAAGCACATCGAACAACCTGATTCGCGCCATTCAAATCCGGCGTCGGTAAATACTTTGTCGAGGCCCTCGGCTTCAGCCTCGGCCTTGACCAGGCCGGAGCCGGGCACGCAGATCGCCTTGACCCCGGGCGCGACCTTGCGGCCTCGCAAAATGTCGGCGGCAGCGCGCAGGTCACTGATGCGGCTGTTGGTGCACGAACCGAGAAAGGCGGCATCAATCGGCACGCCTTCCAGCGGGGTGCCGGGCTGCAGATCCATGTACTCCAGGGCGCGTTCCACTGAACTGCGCACAGCAGAATCAGCGATTTGTGCCGGGTCGGGAACCAGGCCATCGATACCGGTTTCATGCATCGGGCTGGTGCCCCATGTAACTTGCGGCACGATGCTGGCGCAATCAATGCTGATTTCCTTGTCAAAGCGGGCATCGGGATCGCTTTGCAGGGTGCGCCAGTGTGCTACGGCCTGGTCCCACTGCGCTGCGTTGGGGGCATAAGGCCGGCCTTGCACGTAGGCAAAGGTCTGCTCGTCCGGCGCAATCAGACCGGTCCAGGCGCCGAATTCCACCGTCATATTGCACAAGGTCAGCCTGGCCTCGATGGGTAAAGCGCGTACCGCTGCGCCGGCGAATTCGATGGCGTAGCCGACACCACCGGATGCCGTGTGTTCGCCGATCAGTTTCAGGATCATGTCTTTAGCGGTAATGCCGGTCGGGAGTTCACCTTCGAAATTAACGCGCATGGTTTTGGGTTTTTTCACTACCAGCGTCTTGGTGGCCAGGGCATGCTCGGCCTCGGTGGAGCCGATACCCCACGCCAGCGCGCCCAGACCGCCCAGTGTGCCGGTGTGGCTGTCCGGGCAAACCACTGTGGCGCCGGGCAGTGCAATGCCTTGCTCCGGCGAAATCACATGGACAATCCCCTGCCGCTGGTCGCCGAGGTCGAACAGGTTAATGCCCGCCGCCTGCGCCGCGGCGCGTGTGGTCTGGATAAAAGCCGTGCCGCCGGGCAGGGTGGTGTCGTCGCTGCGGCCGGGGAATGTGTCGACGATGTGGTCCATGGTGCAGAAAGCCTGCTCGGGATTGCGCACTTTGCGCCCGGCGGCTTCCAGCCCCTTCAGAGCGACACTGCCGGTGCGCTCGTGCAGAAACACCCGGTCTATATATATAAGACAGGTGCCGTCGCCGAGGTCGGCAATCTGATGCTCGTTCCAGATTTTTTCGATAACAGTCAGTGACATAAATGAGGCTGCTTGTGGTCTTGTATGGCAGGTCTTGGTATTGTCGCCGCTTCAATGAGCAAGAACAATGACAACAATCAGTTGGCCGGCCGTCTGGCTGCGTTTTGGGGTGTCGCCGGGTTTGTCTGGATACTACTCGA